>NZ_LOQF01000001.1 GCF_001517935.1 Sneathia sanguinegens | reverse complement strand
TTTTTTTGTAAATTGAGCTTTTTCACAAATAGTAGAAACATAAAGATCTATTATTCCTGGTAATCTTTCTGCTTTTAATTTGTTAATATTGTATTCTAATTCACAATTATAGCTTAATTCTACATAATTTTTATAGAATTCTTTTTTCATTGTAGCTTCAGATAATTCTATTCTCAATTTAATTTCTTTTTTGTCACAGCTACCCTTATATCCAATTTTTTTTATTGAAAGATCTCTATGCAATTTTTCTAGAAATTGTTTTTCTTTATTTTTAAATGCTTCTAATTCTTTGATATAAGGATGATTATTCTTATCAACCTTTTTTCCTTCAGCAACATCTAATAAATATAGATTCTTTCTAACATGGGCATTTCCAATACTATCATAAACTTTTTTGTCCATATCATTTCTCCCTTTCTTTAAGTATTATTATCCATATTAATAAAATTATTTGACAAAATATACTCAGAAAATAAAATATTGTATCCTGTGGATATACAAAAATTTTAAATAAAATATTAGCAATTATAAACAATGAAAATATCCCTTTATATAGTAGTGTAATTCTTAATTTTTTTCTCAAAAAATAATTATATAATGTGAAAATTATAAATATACTCACAGAACTTGTATAATTTAACATTTGATTTACTTTGTATTCCTCTAAACCTAAGCCAGTTCTAGCTCTAAATTTTTCATATAATTCTATACTTTTAACCAAATAAAAACTATTCAATGATTCAAAAACCACTATGCAAAAGGATATTATCATAAAAGCTACCATAGTTTTTTTATCTAATTTCATATATCTCCTTTATATTAAAAGAAGTAGGTGCTACTAACACCTACTTCCTAATTTATTATTGACCTAAGTTTGTTAATAGTGCCTTAAAGCTTGCTTGTACTTCTTTATATGCATCTTGTGGAGTCTTAGGATTCTTAGATTCCCAAGAAACAATTGAATTCTTCCATGTATCCCATACTTGTCCCCATTCTTCAAATAATGGTCTTGATACTGCTACATCATAACTTTCAAGTATTGAAGCAAGAACTTTTTTATCCATTGGACTTAATTTATCCATCTTTTCATATTCTTCTTTAGATACATTTGGCATAATCTTACCAGTTATCTTATACATATCTGCTGCATATTTAGGATTCATTAATTCTGCTATCACTGCTTCTGATAAAGCCATTTTATCTTTATCTTCTTCATTTCTTGCATTGATTCCTAAAGCCCATCCACTCTTCCAGTGTTTTAATGATTTACCTTCCCAAGTTGCATGATTTAAACCAATAACATCAAAGTCATCACCTAAAGCTTCAACCATTGGATTAGCATCCCATGGACCTACTATTCTTACAGCACCAGTTTTACCAGTCTTAAATTGATCAGTAATATATCCATCTACTGCTTTTTCATCAAACATTGGAAGTTTCTTTGCATGTGAAGCTTTCCAATAATTGAATAATCCTTCAAACATTTTTTGTTGATCTGGTGTTAATTCTTCCCAATTCTTAGTTAAGTCAGAGAAGAATTTATCTCCATCTTTTCCTAATAATTCAACATCGAATGCATTTGTTATTGCAACTCCATACCAAGCATTAAATACTGGAACCATTGCTACATCTGGACTTAATTTAGCTAAATCTATATCTTTAGTTACATCAATTCCTTGTGCTGCTGCATTTTTCTTATTTATACCTACAGCAAGTGTTTCAATATTCATAGGGAATGCAACATAATTTCCATCCTTCTTTAATTGTCCACCTAAACCATTATCAAAATCTTTAAATCCACCTATTTTATCTGCTAATGCTTTAGCATCAAATGAAGCTAAAACTGATTTACCATTTAAACTTTCTAGTTTATCTAAAGGCAATGCAAATACATCTGCAACATCTTTATTATTTGCATCTGTTTTATCAATTATTTCCAAATGATCAAATGATCCTATAACCTTTAATTGTATGTCAGCATCTGGATTCTTTTCTTTAACCCTCTTTATTGCCGCTTCGTAATATGGTTTCCAAGTATCTTCTGCTTGAACCACTATACTCCCTTTTAGCCCTTCAGCTTTTGGAGCTGCTGCTTGTTCTTTACCTTTACAAGCTAATAATGAAAATGCTAATAAGACTGTTGTAATAATCTTCTTCATTTTTTTCATCTTCCTTTCATTTCTTTCTGTGCAATCGCTTGCAATCATATTATATCTTGAAAAAGTTTTTTTTCAAGTTTTTATAACATATTTTATTTAAAAAAATAATTTTACACATATAAATATTGCAATTAATAAAAGAGTTGACCCTATAAAGGCTGATATAAAAATATTTTTCCCTCTTTGTTTTATTACAGAAAAATTAACATTAAGACCTAAAGCCGCCATAGCCATAGCAAGCAATATATACGCAATATCTACTAATTTAGTTACATATATTTGTATTGGTTGATAATATGTTCCTATAATACTAGTTAATATAAACCCTAGCATAAATAAAGGTAAAGGAACTCTTAATTCTTTTGTATTATTCTTTTTATTTGAAATTAACCCTACTATAATCGCTACTGGTGCTAATAGCAACACTCTTGATAATTTTGTTACCAAGGCAATATCTAAGGAAGCTTCTCCTCCAGAAGCACCTGCAGCTACTGCATGAGCTATTTCATGCAAGCTTGCTCCACTTAAAACTCCATATTGTATGTCTGTTAAATTAAAAAAAGGCTTCAAACTAACTATTATTAATGTGAATATTGTTCCTAAAATACAAACTACTGCTACGGATAATATTGTATCATCTTTATCAGCATTCATACTAGGAGATACTCCCATAACCGCTGCTGCACCGCAAATTCCACAACCACAAGCACATAAAAGTGCTAATTTTTCATCCACCTTAAATAATTTTGCTATATTATACACAACTACTATAGTAAAGGTTATAGCAAAGGCAGCAAGTAAAATGCTCTTTATTCCACTTGCTTTTAAAATAGTTATATTCAATTTAAAACCTAAAAGTATTATTCCTAATCTTAAAAATTTATTTGATATATATGCAAGACTACTCTTATATTCCTCTTTATGTATTTTAAATAATTGTAGTCCCATTCCTAGTAACATTGCTAGAACTAAATGTCCTATTAATTTAAAAAATCCTATTGTTGATATATACTTTGCTAGTATAGAACAAACAAAAGTCAATATTAGTGTAATTAAAAAATTTTTTTTCATCATCATCTCGCTTTCTTATTCATTATATCAAATATTTATTTAATTTAATAGAAAATTAAAAAAAAAGACCCACTAGATTCTATTACGAACCTCTGAGTCTATCTTTTATTTGAAAAAATTCTTTATTTTTTGCCAAAATGTTTCTGTATTTTTATAATTATCTACATTTAGTGATGAATCAAATTTCTTTAACATTTCTTTTTGAGAATCTGTAAGATTAATTGGCATTTCTATTTTATAAATCAAAATTTGATTTCCTACTTGACCTTTAAATTTTAACCCTTTTCCTAATAAAACTTTTCTATCGCCATATTGAGTTCCTTCTTTTATATCAACATTCATTTTACCGTATAAAGTTGGAATTTCTTTTTTTGCACCAAGTATTGCTTCAGTGAATTTTATGGGTACTTCTACATAAATATTTAAGCCATCTCTTTTGAATATTTCATGTTCTTTTATAGTAACTTTAATATATAGATCACCACAATCACTGTCTCTACCTGAATAAGAACCCATACCTCTTAATACCATTCTAGTATTATTTTCTATACCTGCTGGTATTTTAACTTCTTTTGTTATTTTTTCTTTCTTTATTCCAGTACCATTACAATTAGAACATAATTTCTTAGGAACTTTTCCACGACCTCTACAAGTTGGGCAAATAGTAGTTTGTTGCATAGCCCCAAGTATTGTTTTTTGTATATGTGTAATATGCCCTTGACCACTACAATTTCCACAATTTACCATTTCAGAACTTTCAGCTCCTGTACCTGAACAACTAGAACATTTACCATCACGATAATATTCAAGTGTAACAGTTTTATCAGTAACTATATCTTCAAGATTTAATTTAACCCTATATTCCAAATCTCTTCCACGACTTCTTGAATTTGTGTATGAAGAGTGGCTTTGAAAGCCACCTCCAAACATATTTTCAAATATATCAGAAATATCAAAATCTGTGTTGAAATTAAAGCCACCTTGTGAAAAGCCTTGACCTCCATTTTCAAATGCTGCTTGACCATAATTATCATACATTTGTCTTTTCTTTTCATCACCTAAAACTTCATAAGCTTCTGAAACTTCTCTAAATTTTTCTGTTGCTTTTTCTTTGTCATCTGGATTTAAATCTGGGTGATACTTTTTAGATAAAGTTCTATAAGCCTTTTTTATTTCATCTTGACTAGCATTTCTATTTACTCCTAATACTTCATAATAATCTCTTTTAGCCATTGTTTCTCCTATTCCTTTTATCTTTTAGTATTCACCAAATTTCTTTCATTAATTTACTATTTCTGGTTCTTCTGGTTCAGAGCCATTTGTATTATTAGATGAATTATTATCATTATTTGGTGTTGCATTTTCTTTTGCAGCTTCTTGATATACTCTAGTTGCAAATCCTTGAGTAACTTTTGATAAACCATCAATCTTAGTTCTTATTTCATTCATATCATCAGAATCTTTAACTTTCTTCAATTCTTCTATTGCTTTTTCAATTTCTTCTTTTTCATTTCCTTGAAGTTTTGCTTCATGTTCTTTTAACATCTTTTCTGTTGAAATTATTAATTGATCAGCCATATTTCTTGTTTCAATTAATTCTGTAAATTTCTTATCTTCTTCAGCATTAGCTTCAGCTTCTTTTTTCATTCTTTCTATATCATCTTTAGATAAGTTAGATGAACCAGATATTGTAATTGAATTTTCTTTTCCAGTTCCCTTATCTTTTGCAGATACATGTACTATACCATTTGAGTCAATTTCAAATGTTACTTCTATTTGAGGGACTCCACGAGGAGCTGGTAAAATTCCTCCTAGTGAAAATTCTCCTAATTTTTGATTATCTTGAGCCTTAGCTCTTTCACCTTGATAAACAACTATTCCAACTTCTGGTTGATTGTCAACAGCTGTTGAGAATACTTGAGATTTCTTTGTAGGTATAGTAGTATTTTTTTCTATTATCTTTGTAAATACTCCACCTAATGTTTCAATTCCTAATGATAAAGGTGTAACATCTAATAATAGAACTCCTTTAACATCTCCTTTTATAACACCTGCTTGTATAGCAGCACCTGCAGCAACAACTTCATCTGGATTTATACCCTTATTAGGATCTTTTCCAAAGTATGATTTAACCCATTCTTGAACAGCTGGTATTCTTGTTGAACCACCAACAAGTAAAATTTCATTTATTTCATTTGCTTGTAATTTAGCATCCTTCAATGCTGTTTGAACTGGACCTTTTGTCATATCAACTAAATCTTTTGTCAATTCATTAAATGCTGCTCTTGTTAATTTCTTTTCCAAATGTTTAGGACCATTTTGATCAACTGTAATAAATGGTAATGAAATTTGAGTTTCTAATGTAGTAGACAATTTCTTCTTAGCATCTTCTGCTGCATCTTTTAATCTTTGATAAGCCATCTTATCATCTCTTAAGTCTATTCCATTTTCTTTCTTGAATTCTTCTGCTAACCAGTCTATTATTTTCTTATCAAAATTATCTCCACCTAAATGGTTATTTCCTGATGTAGCTAAAACTTCTACTACATCATCACCAATTTCTAGTACTGAAACATCAAATGTACCACCACCTAAGTCAAATACTAAGACTTTTTCATTTTTCTTTTTATCTAGACCATATGCAAGAGCTGCTGCTGTTGGTTCATTAACTATTCTTTCTACCTTCAATCCAGCTATTTCACCAGCATCCTTAGTTGCTTGTCTTTGTGCATCTGTAAAATATGCTGGAACAGTTATAACTGCTTCAGTAACTTTTTCACCAAGATAGCTTTCAGCATCTTTCTTTAATTTTTGTAAAATCTTAGCTGAAATTTCTTGTGGTGTATATTCCTTACCATGTATATTAACCTTATAATTTTCCCCCATATGAGTTTTTATTGAACTTACTGTTGAATCTGGTTGAGTTATAGCTTGTCTTTTTGCTATAGTACCAACTACAACTTCTCCATTTTCTTTAATGTTTACAACTGATGGTGTAGTTCTTTCTCCATCACTATTAGGTATTATTGTATATGTACCACCGTCCATAACGGCTACACATGAATTTGTTGTTCCTAAATCTATTCCTATAACTTTCATAACTTCCTCCTACTTTTTATTAATTTTAACCATGCTTGGTCTTATTACTTTTCCTTTTAATTTATATCCTTTTTGTAATACTTGCAATATCATTCCATCTTCTACATCCGCATTATTTTCAACTAACATTGCTTGATGTTGATATGGATCATAGATACCTTCATTTTTTATTTCTTCCACTCCCATATCTTTTAATTTATTCATCATATTTTTGATAATCATATTAACACCATCTAACAATGATTTGGTTGTTTCATGTTCAACTGTAGCAGATACTGCTTTTTCTAAAGAATCAATTTCATTTAATTGTGCCAAAACTAAATCTTGGCAAGCATATTTTTTTGTTTCTTCAAATTCTCTATCTTTTCTTTTTTTATAATTATCGAAATCTGCTAGTTTTATCTTATATGCTTGTTCCCATTCTTTATTCTCTGACTTCAATTTTTCAATTTCTTCTTTTAAAAGTTCAACTTCAGTCTTTTCAGACTTTTTTTCTTTTTGTTCTTCCATTTCATCTCCTATCTGGCAATTTTAATACGATTGTACTATTTATTGCTTGTTTTAACATTTCTGACACATAACTAAGTAATTGTATATTTTCTCTATATTTCATTCTTTGAGGGCAAATAAGTGCTATTAATCCTCTTTCGCCATCGTATTCATATATTGAAAATATTAAAACGCTATCTTTTAAACAATCTTCTTTTAATTCTGAACCAAATACCACATTGACTTCATAAGGAGTATATTTTTCATCTTCAACTAAGTTTCTAAACATATTTTTCATATTAGCCTTATTTTCAATAAAATTAATACTCTTAACTAAGTCTTGTGCATATAGCAACATATTCGATTCATTTGAAACATATAATTTAGAATCATTTTTATCTGATAAACCTGAATCTAATTCACCTATTTTTTCTAAAAATTGTTTTACATCATTTAAAGAATATGTATAATTTCCTGACATAACAAGCCTATTGAAATATTTTGCAACATCTTTTAAGACTTGTGCATTAGTAATATTATACAAACACAAATTTGCAGTCTTAACTATATTCAAATCTGTTACCACTACAACAAAGGCCCTCTTTCCATCTATGTGAATAAGTTCTAGTCTTCTAACCTTATGCTTATCAATAGACGGTTCTAGCGATACAGCAGTATGTTTTGAAACCTTTGATAATAAGTCAGTGATATTTTCAAGTACAACACCTATTTGTGAACTTTTCAATTTCATAAACTCTATATCTGGTTCCTCATCATATTCCAAATCATCCATAAGCTTATCAACATATAGCTTATATCCTCTTTCAGTTGGAACTCTACCTGAAGATGTATGAACTTTGTATATAAGTCCCTTATCTTCAAGATCTGCCATAGCATTTCTTATTGTCGCTGATGAAACACCAATGTCATATTTTTTTTCTATTGTTCTTGATCCTACACTTTCACCTGTCTTAATATAGTGATATATTATTGTGTATAGGATTTGTTTTTCTCTTTCATTCATGTCACACCTCTGTTAGCACTACACTTCCTCTAGTGCTAATTGTATGTTACTACTTTTTTTTGTTATTGTCAACACTTTTTTTAATAAAAAAAAATTTTTTTAAAAAAAGAGTTGCATCAACTGCAACCCCCATATTTCCTTATTTTATTAAATCCTTAATATACTTATTAGGCGTTTCTTGTTTACTTAAATCCATGAAATATGATTTTATTCTTCTTTTTGTATCCTTATTATCTTTTGTTGTAAAAGCATCAACTAACAAAGTAATAATTGCTCCATATTTTTTTGTATAAAATTGATCCGCAAAAAATTTATTAGGATTTTTCTTATTATCTATAACTTTTGAATGTTTCGCATTAGTTAATAAAACAACAACCAAATTTTGATTAGGATCTATAACTGTTACTGTACCTGTCCAACCTGTATGACCTATTGCATCCTTACCTACTATGCCAGAAAAAGCCCAACTATATATATTATCTCCTTGTCTTCTCCACCCTAAGCCATAACTTGTATTTATATGATTTGGTTCTGTAAAAATATCAACTGTTGTTTTATCAAAAAACTTATTTTCTCCATATCCTCCTTGATTTATCATAATTTGTGCTAATTTCGCTAATTCTATTGCATTAGAAAATAGACCTGCATGCCCTGAAACACCCTTCATTGCATAATACGCTTTTTCATCATGAACTTCTCCCCAGATTACATTTTTTCTTATATTTTTAAACTCTATTAAACCATCTCTTGTATTACCATGTAATTCTGTTGGAGCTATATTATTTTTTGAAATGCCATGTTGCAAAGGATTAAACATTGTATGTTTCAAATTAAGCTTAGAATAAAATTCTTCATTTACATATTCATCTAAATTTTTTTCTGTTATTTTTTCAACTATTAAACCTAGTAGCATATAATCTACATCTGAATATTTTGTCTTTGTTTTAGGTTCATATTCAAGAGGAGTTTTCATTATAGCCTTTAATACATTTTCTTTTCCTATTGCATAAAGATCATTTTTACCATTTTTTATTCCATCATCTTTGTCATATAAATCATTATGATATTGAGGATCTGCTGGAAAGCCTGCTTGATGCTTTAATAAATCTGAAACTTGTACTTTTTCTTTATTCTTTCCTACAAAATCAGGAAAAATATCTTTTATATATGTATCCAAATTTAATTTCTTTTCATAAACTAATTTTTGTATTGCATAATTTGTTGCATACATTTTTGTATTACTAGCTATATCATACATAGTTTCATTTGTACTACTTCCATAACTTTTTGCAAATTCTAACTTACCATTTTTTATAACTGCAATTTGTATAGATGGAAACCCTGCTTTTATTTCACTTTTTAAAAATTTATCTATATATTTTATTTCAGTTTTATTATATTCCTTATCTCCTTTTTCCAAAACAACAGGATATGGTATTTTAATATTAACTTTACCATCTAAATTACTGATACTTAATATATTTTTATCATTATTTGTATACTTGCCTATATAAATCTTTTTTTGACCTGTACCCTTAAGTGAACTTGTATCAATTAAATGAGCATTTACATATATATCAACTTTTTTTAAATTTTCATAATTTAAAACTATATATCCTTGATCTTTAAAAGCTTTAAACTCAAAAATTTGATTAGTTAAAATTGAATCATCAAAATCTTCAGCACTTACCGGAAAAGTTTTATCTATTTGAGATGAAAATGAAATAAATGCCATAAATATCATCAACAAAAAATTTTTTTTCATTTTTTTACCCCTTATTTATTAAAATTATTTACAAAAAATACTGTTTGATAAATTATAGAATCCTTCCAATAATTCCAATTATGTTCACCTTTTCTTTCACTATAAGTGTGCGAAATATTTAGATCTAATAATTTATTATGCAAATCTCTATTTGGTTTAATAAAGAAATCATTATACCCACAATCAAATATTATATTGCTCTTTGTTCCTATCAATTTATGACTAATAGCTTTTATATTATATTCTTCAAAATTTTTGTTAATATTTTTTAATATGTTCCAATTAAATTTATATTCTTCAACATTAACTCCACCACTCATTGAACCAATATTCCCAAATACATCCTGATTATTTATACCAATGTATAATGCACCAAAGCCTCCCATACTAAGTCCTGTTATTGCTCTTTTTTCTTTTTCAGAATAGATACTATATTTACTTTCAATTATACTAGGTAATTCTTTAGAAATAAAAGTATTATACTTTATATACCAACTATCATAGCCTCCATCTGGACTTATAAATACTACATTATACTTATCTGATAATTGACCTATTGGTGTTTTTGTAACAAAATTAGTATTATCTCCTGAATAACCATGCAAAGTATAAATGCTTGGATATTTATTTTCTTTAGAATATGTATCTGGCAACACAACTGTTACAGCTATATTTTTATTCAAACTTTTACTATATACCTTCATATCCTCTCTTTTATATCCAAAAACACACATACTTAGTAAAATAAAACTTAAAGCGATTTTTTTCATACCACACAACTCCTTATATAAATATAAATTTATTAATAATTGACAAATAATCTAATAAACCCTTATCTTTGTCTATGACTGAAGCAACAATTCTTCTTCCATCATTTAATTTATTCAAATTTTTTAATGCTATTTCAAGATCTCCCTTGTAACGCAAACCCTTTTCATCCGTTACTAAAATATCTCCCTTTTCTATATTTTTATCAATCTCAACAATAGTATCTAAAACTATATCCCTTTTAATATTTCTTACTACATAATTAGAATAATCTTTTCTATTCTCAAAAATCCTATTTTTCAAAATATTTTTATTTATTCTCAAAGGTACAATTCCTTTTAATAAATATTTTAATCTTTCCCAATTTTCTTCTTTAATATTTAAATCTCCTAGTAAAATAACATCAGTATCATTAGCAATTAATTCCAAACTTGCTTGTAAAATATCCATATAGCGATGTTCTTCTACAGTAGGTAAACCTTTAAATATAGGTCCTCTTTTTAAATCCCCAGGTATAAATGCCATGGTTTTTAAGCCATATTTTTTGTAAATTTCATTTCTTTTTTTTAAAAATTTTAAAGACACTCCAGTATAAACCTTAGGATAGTAATTATGAAGACTATACAATTTTGAAAAATCTACACCTTTTAATTTAAAATATTTCAAATCTTCTTCATCTAAAGTAGTGCTATTTAATACAACATAATTATTTTTAGCTAAAGCTATAATCTCATCATTACTAAGTCCATCATCTATCCTATAATAAACATTTTCATAATCTTTAATATACTTTTTGCTATTTGCATTAATATCAACTATTAATTTCATTTTATTTTTTTTACATAGTTCCACTACTTTACTTATATCTTTTTTTAATTCATCATTTTCTTCTGGCATATTAATGGTAGTAAAAACAAAAGAAGAATTAACTTCTTTTGCTTTTAATAAATATTCTGAATTCATTTCAATATTTGTAGATAAATATATTGATATTCCAAATTCAATATTATTCACCATATATTTCCTCAATTCTTTCTTCATTTACACCAAATAAATATGTTAATACAAAACCTCCTATATATGCCCCAAGCATTGAGATTATGAAATATATCCATGTTCCAGGAACAACGATTAATAGTCCAAATAATCCTGAAACACCAACACTAATTGTTCCTAAATGAAATATTGAAGCTAATAAGCCCCCAAAACCAGAACCTAAACAAGCTGTAATAAATGGCATTCCTAATGGTAATGTAACAGCATACATTAATGGTTCTCCTATACCTAATATTCCTACTGGTAAAGCATCACGAGTTAAATTCTTTAATTTTTTATTCTTTGTTTTTAGATAAATAGCAAATCCTGCACCGACTTGTCCACCACCTGCCATCATTAATATAGGCAACAGATAATTTATACCATGTGTTGGTCCATCTGGATTATTAAGAAGTACATGTATTGGTGTTAATGCTTGGTGTAAACCAACAGCAACTAAAGGTAAGAAACCAGCAGATAAAACATAACCTCCTACAAAACCTAATTTAGTATAAATAAAGTCTAGTAAACCAAATATTGCATGTGTTATTCCTGTACCTAAAGGTTGTATTATTAATACAGCTATAAACACACTAATTATTAATGTTATAATCGGTGTAAAGAAAGTATCTAATATTGTAGGAACAATCTTACGAACATTTTTTTCTAATTTTGCTGCAATTATACCCATTATTAATGAAGCTATTAGTCCTCCCATACCTGGTGCATAAGCTTTGGCTGTAAGTGGTAAAATTACTCCTTCTTTCATTAAAGGTAAACCTTTAGAAGCAACGAATATTCCACCTAAAACTCCACCTAAAATATAGCTACCTCCAAATTCTCTACAAGCATTCATACCAACAAAAATTGATAAATATGCAAACATACAATAACCTAAACTTTGTATAGCTAAAAACCACCAACTTGTAGCAAATGCTCCTTTTGTACTTACATTAACTACATTACATAGACCCATTATTAAACCTGCTGAAATTATTCCAGGTAATAATGGAACAAAAATATTAGCTATTCTTTGTAGAAATCTTTGTACGACACCATTATGTTTTTCTTTATTTTTTTGCTTATTAGTCTTAGCTAATTCTTCAACTTCGACTTGACCCAAAGAAATATTTGTAAGTTTTGAAAATTCTTCACCTATACGATTAACTTTACCTGGTCCAAAAATAATTTGTAAATTTTCTCCTTCTTTAACTCCCAAAACTCCATCAACATTTTTCAATTCTTTGACATCAACTATACTTGAATCTTTCAATTCAACTCTTAATCTTGTCATACAAACAGCATTAGATAAGATATTTTGCTTACCGCCCAAAATTTCTAATACTTTTTCCGAGATTTTCTTGTAGTCCATAAAATCATTTCTCCTTTTCTATACTATTCTCTATAATTTTCTTTTTAACTTCTTCATAATTATCATTTGAAAATTTTAAATAAAGTACATCTATCATATTTAACATTGATATTCTTGAATATATCGCTGCACTTCTTTTTAAACTTTCTTTTGATGTGACATATAAGTTATACTTACATAAATTTGCTACAGTATTTTCAGTATATTTTGTTATTGATACTGTTTCAATTCCTTTTTTATTTAAAATTTCAGCTATTTTAATAATTTCTTTTGTCATACCTGAATATGAAATTAAGATTGCTAAATGATTATCATCACTATTACAAGCTTGAACATATTGTCTATCTGTCGCTTCAAAAGCTGTAGTTACTTTACCAGCTCTCATAAATTTGTACTGTGCATCTATACAGACAATATATGAGGCTCCCATACCATAAAAATCTAACACTCCCTTATCTTTTATTAATTTTGAAACTTTTTCAATTAATTCTACATTTTGTAATAATTTAGTTTCTTTTAAAGATTCAATGCTTAAATTATTTAATTTTTCTATTATTTTATTCGTGTCATTATTTTTATCAATATCAGTGCTTTTAAATACAACTTTTTCCTTTTCAAACAATGATATTTCTTCTATCAATTTCATTTTAAACTCATAAAAGCCACTTAGCCCTAATTTCTTACACATTCTTGTTACACAAGCTATACTTGTAAATGTATTTTCAGATATATTTTTGACTGTCATTTCATATATTTTCCTATAATTTTCAAAAATATATTTTGCTACAACATTTTCATTTTCAGTAAAATTTTTACTTTCTCTAATTTTTATCAGTAAACTCATGAATTACCCTCGCAATGTTATCATCATATCTTTTTAATTCTTCTATTGCACTTTTTTTATCCATTTTTGTTAAATACATTACTATTGCTAACTTAGTTTCAAGATCAGCTAATTTTAGGTACTTATCTGCAGTTTCATAATCGCAACCTGTTGTATTTTGAATTATTCTTTTGGCTCTTTCAATTAATTTTTCATTACTTGTTTTCACATCTACCATATATCCTGAATATACCTTGCCTTGCTTTATCATAATTGTACTTGAAATCATATTAAGTATCATTTTTTGAGCAGTTCCTGCTTTCATTCTTGTAGAACCAGTTACTATTTCAGCACCGACTATAACCTCAATAGGATATTCACTAATTTTTGATAACTCTGAATTTTCTGAACATGTTATACTCCCTGTTAAAGCCCCAATAGAATTGGCATATTTAATAGCTCCAATAACATAAGGAGTTCTTCCTGATGCTGTCAAACCAATAACAACATCATTTTTTGTTAAATTAATAGCTTTTAAATCCTGCTCTCCTAATTCATAATTATCTTCTGCATTTTCAATTGCTTTAAATATTGCAGTATTTCCTCCCGAAATTAAACCTTTAAATTTATCATAATCTACACCATAAGTTGGTGGACATTCAGAAGCATCTAAAATACCTAATCTTCCTGATGTTCCTGATCCTATGTATATTATTCTTGTTTTATCAGTATATTTTGAGAGTATTCCGTCAATTAATAGTCCTATCTTATCCACAACTTTTTCTACACAAAAGGCAACTTTCTTATCTTCTTCATTTATTTTTTTTAATATTTCAAAAGTTGACATAAGCTCTATATTCTTGCTATTTCTATTATTTTTTTCTGTTGATAAGCTATTCAAATCTACCATAACTCTTCTCCTTTCACGATTATTATATCTTCATTTTCAATAAATATATGTTTTTTTGAAAACAATTTTCAAAAATTGAAAATTAAAAACTGACCCCTTTCATTATGAGATCAGCTTTTACTTTTAAACTGTATATTTGTTAATTAATTTCGTTACTACTGATATGAAATGTTGTATCTCTTTGTTTAATTTAAGAGATTTAAGCTTCAAATATCCTATATCCATCGATGGTATTTCCCCTTTCAATGGTTTAACAATAATATCTCCATCTATTTCCTTATTTACTATTCCTGTACCTATATTATATGCATTTGTATTTTTAATAATTGTATAAATAGTATCCCTATCTGTTACCTTTATTACTTTCTTGCAATTCATATTATTTTTTGTATAATTGCAGAAATTTAATGCATTAATTTCTTGATCAAATAGAACAATAGGATATTCTTCTAAATCTTTTAAAGTAATAACTTCTTTAGAAGCTAATGGATGTTTTTTTCTAATGAAAATATGTGGTATAACTTTTTTTATCGAATTAAATGAAATACCCTTATCTTCCAAACTTTTTTTAGCTAAGCAACTTACATCGTCATATAAGGTTATTAAACCTATTGAACTTTTCATGCTTATAACATCTTCAACTACATTTTGTATTTTACCCTCTATGAGAGTATATTCAAACCCTTCATCTTTATTTTTAGCAATTTCTTTAACAAAAGCTTCTATAACAAATGAGTAATGTTGCGATGAAATACAAAATTTTACTTTTATATTTTTTAAAGAATTTTCGATAATTTGAAATTGTTCTGTCAATGATCTAGCATACTCCAATAATTCTTTTCCTTCCAAAGTAAACACTACTTGTTTATTTTTTACATTTCTAAAAAATACCTTAACTCCCAATTCATCTTCCAATGATTTTATAACTTTCGTTATACTCGGTTGAGTTACAAATAAACTTTTCGAAGCCTTATTAATTGAACCTTGCTTTTCTATTTCTAATAAATACCTCAATTGTTTAATAGTCATAAAAATATCCCCCAAATATTCTTATATTATAATTGTAACTTGTTTTTTTTATTATCAAAAAAATTTTTTTGTTATTGTTATATATAAAAAAAAAGAATAATTTCACATAGTAAAATCAAGTTATAATATATTGCTAAATAATATTCTACGAAAGGAGAAGATATATGAAAAAAATAAAACTTAATGCTTTTGTGTTGTTGTTTTTCGTTATAGTTTTATGTATTCTAGCATCGTATGTAGTTACTCCTGGTGAATTTCAAAGACAAATCATTAACGGAAGAACTATTGTAGTTGCAAATAGTTATCACAATATTCCAAAAAATTTTTTATCTCCATTAGCAATTTTTAAAGCAATCCCTTATGGTATAATGGGTGCTTCTAATATGGTTGTTTTAATACTTTTAGTTGGTGGATCTATAGAAATATATAATAAATCTGGGACAATAAATGCTGGAATTAATAAGTTAGTTAATTCAGTAGGAACAAAAGGTGGTCCTTTAGTAATCGCTGTATTATTTATCGTATTTGCTATTTTAGGTGGATTTTTAGGATGGATAGAAGTTTGTATTCCATTTGCTCCTTTAGTTATACCTATTCTATTAGCACTAGGATATGATACTATCGTTGGAGTTTCAGTATTAGTATTAGGTCTTATGGTCGGATTTATGGTTGGTCCTACTAATATCTACACTGTAGGAATTGCAGATCAAATATCACAATTACCTATTTTTTCAGGATTAGGTTTGAGACTTATAATATATTTCATTTATATACCAATAACATTGATATATATACTTTGGTATGCTCAACGAATAAGAAAAAATCCTGAAAAGAGTTATATGAAAGATATTGATACAACTGATTTGAAAGTAAATATTTCAAAAAATGAACCATTTACTTCTATTCATAAAATATCATTAATTATTTTAGGATTAACTTTTATAATTTCAGTATATGGAATGCTTAAATTAAAATGGAACATCATTGATATGACTGCTGTATTTATATTAAGTGGAATAATTGCAGGTCTTATAAATAAAATGAGTGCTTCTGATATAGCAGATAGTTTTTTAGTTGGTTGTAAAGGTGCATTCAATGGTGCGATGATAGTTGGTGTTGCAAGAGGTGTACAATGGGCATTAGAACAAGGAAAAATTATTGACCCAATAATTTATGGAATGTCTAGAATGTTACAAGGTTTACCTTCAGTAGCAACAGCAATAGCCGTATTTATAGTCGTATCGTTCTTAAATGGTCTTGTACCATCTGGTTCTGGTAAAGCTATGGCATTGATGCCTATACTTATGCCTTTATCTGAATTGATAGGTCTAACTCGTCAAACTATGATATTAGCTTATCAATTTGGTGATGGTTTATCAAATATAGTTTGGTTCACATATGGGGGACTTTTGTTATTCTTATCATATGGTAAAATTCCTTTATCAAAATGGTATAAATTTGTATTCCCTCTTATACTTTTATTAGCAATTTCATCTGCAATATTCTTAACAATCGCAGTAAAAATATCTTATGGTCCAGCATAAAAAAAGGAGTGTATATAAAATGGATGTAAAAGAACTTAGTAAAAAATACAAAGACTATGTAATTAACATTAGAAGAGAATTACATGCTTGCCCAGGTTTAGCTTTTGAAGAATTTGAAGCTAACAAGGTTTTAACAAGAGAATTAGATAAAATGAATTTGAAATACAAAAAAATGGCTGGTACAGGTTTAGTAATTGATATAAAAGGTAATAAACCTGGAAAATGTGTACTTTTAAGAGCTGATATGGATTGTTTGCCAGTTCAAGAAACTCGTGATATAGAATATAAATCTAAAAATCAAGGTAAAATGCACGCTTGTGGTCATGATGGTCATATGGCACAACTATTAGGTGCTATCAAAATATTAAATGATATGAGAGATTCAATTCATGGTACAGTTAGATGTATATTTCAACCTGCTGAAGAAGTTGGTCAAGGTGCTGATAAGATGATAGAAGAAGGTGTCTTAGATGGTGTTGATAGTGCCTTTGCTATACATCTTTGGGCAGATGTACCAGTAGGAAAAGTTTCTATTGAAGAAGGACCTAGAATGGCTAGTGCTGATAATTTCAAAATTAAAATCTTAGGTCGAGGTGGACATGGTTCTATGCCTTATCAATGTATAGATCCAACTCCGATTGCTGCAGCTTTTACACAAAGTATACAAACTATAGTAAGTCGTGAAATAGATCCTAATGATTCAGTTGTAGTAACTGTTGGTTTACTTAATTCAGGAACTGGAGCTAATATAATTCCAGACTATGCTATGCTTGAAGGAACAGTTAGATGTTATAGTCCAGTATTAAGAAAAGAAGTTCCTAAAAAAATTGAAAGAATACTAAAAGGAATTACTCTAGCTTATAATGCAAAATATGAAATGGAATATTTCTTCTATCCTGCACCAGTAATTAATGATAGTGAATATACAAAAATAGCACAAAAGAGTGCAATTGATTTATTCGGTAAGGATTGTTTGTTCCATCTTGCAAAAAGACCTACTGCTGAAGATTTTTCAGCATATTGCAATAAAGTTAAAGGAGTTCTTGCCTTTGTAGGTATTAGAAATGAAGAAAAAGATTGTAAGTATCCTCAACATCATTCAAAATTTAATATGGATGAAGATGCACTAGAAATGGGTAGTGCAATTTATGCAAAAGTCGCTTTAGATTTTTTAAATAACTAAAACAAACTATGTTATTATAAAAAAGAATACTATTATATTAAATTTATCAAGTTATAATATATTGAAATAACAATTAAATATTCCAAGAGGAAGGTGAACAACATGGATTCTAAGCCAAAACCAAGTGCTAAAGCATTAATTCCATTTTTAATATTCATCGGACTGTACTTATTTACTGGATTTTATTTAACATATACAGGGCATGAATTAGGTTTTTATGCTGTAAATTCTCCAATATTTGTAATTATTGGAATAATCTCTGCTTTTATTCTTTTTAAAGGAAGCATGAATGAAAAATTTGATAATCTTGTTAAAGGTTGTGGTGATGAAAATATTATCATAATGTGCTTAATATATATTCTAGCTGGAGCCTTTGCTAGTGTTGCCGCTGCTAGTGGAAGTATCGAATCAACGGTTAATTTAGGTATGAGCATAATTCCTTCTAAATATTTAGTAGCTGGTATTTTCTTAATGGGAGCATTTATATCTCTTTCAACTGGTACATCTGTTGGAACAATAGTTACTGTTGGTCCACTTGCAGTTGGTTTAGCAGAAAAGTCAGGTATAAGTCTAGCATTAATGATAGGATCTTTAGTTGGTGGTGCAATGTTTGGAGATAATTTATCTGTTATTTCAGATACAACTATCGCAGCAACTAGAACACAACATGTTGAAATGCGTGATAAATTCAGAATGAATTTTAAAATAGCATTACCAGCTGCTATTATTACTTTTTTGATTTTGTTATTTTGTGTAACTCCAGCTAAAGTCGTAGATACTACAAATTTATCATTTACAATAATTAAAGTTGTTCCATATATTTTAGTATTAGTATTAGCTTTATTTGGTCTTAATGTCTTCACAACATTAACAATAGGTATCTTATTTTCAGGTGCTATTGGACTTGCCACAAAGTCATTTACATTATTAAAATATACACAAAAAATTTATGAAGGTTTCAATGGAATGTTTGAAATATTCCTATTATCTCTATTGACTGGAGGTCTTGCATATCTGGTTACAAAAGCTGGAGGAATAGAATGGATAATTCAAAAAGCAAAAAAACTTTTAAAAGGTAAAAAGTCAGCAGAACTTGGAATTTGTGTATTGATTTCAATATTAGATATTGCAGTAGCTAATAATACTGTTGCTATAATTATAGCTGGTCCTGTTGCAAAAGAAATTTCTAAAGAATACAAAGTAGACCCTAGAAGATCAGCTTCTCTACTTGATACTTTTTCTTGTGTATTTCAAGGTTTAATTCCTTATGGTGCACAAGTATTAATAGCTGCTAGTTTAACTAAAGGACTTTTGAGTCCATTTGATATAATACCATATTTCTGGTATCAATTTATATTAGCAATATTTGCTATAATATCTATCTATATCCCATATACAACTACAAAAAAAGAATGGGATTTCGAATTAGATAAGGTTAAGGAGGATTAAAATTATGAATAGTAATGAAGAAATGAAAAAAATGGGTTTTGCTACACAAGCAATACATGCAGGTCATATGAAAAACACTTTTGGAGCTTTAGCAACTCCAATATATCAAACATCTACATTTATATTTGATAGTGCTGAACAAGGTGGTAGAAGATTTGCTCTTGAAGAAGACGGATATATATATTCAAGACTTGGAAATCCATCATGTGCTGAAATAGAAGCAAAGGTTGCTATGCTTGAAGGTGGAGAAGCTGCTCTTGCAACTGCATCTGGTATGGGTGCAATAACAAGTGCTATTTGGACTAACATTGAAAAAGGAGATCACATCCTTGCTGCTAAAACTCTATATGGTTGTACATTTGCTTATTTAAACCATGGTATTACAAAATTTGGAATTGATGTTGATTTCATTGATATGACTGATTTAGACTTAGTTAAGAAGTCATTAAAGAAGAATACTAAGATTGTTTATCTTGAAACACCAGCAAATCCTAATATGACAATAATAGATATAGAAAAAGTTGCAAAAATAGTACATGATTACAATAAAGACTGTATTGTAATTGTTGACAATACTTATTGTTCACCATACATTCAAAAACCATTATCTTTAGGTGCTGATATGGTTGTTCACTCAGCAACAAAATACTTAAATGGTCACGGAGATGTAATAGCAGGTTTCGTAATTTCAAGAAAAGATCTTGTTGACAAAGCAAGATTAGTGGGGGTTAAAGACTTTACTGGATCTGTTCTTGCACCATTTAATGCTTATTTAATAAATAGAGGATTAAAGACATTGGAAATAAGAATGGAAAGACACTGCTACAATGCTATGAAAGTTGCTGAATTCTTAGAAAAACATCCTAAGATAGCTTCTATTCAATATCCAGGATTAAAGAGTTTTGGTGCTTATGAAGTTGCTAAAAAACAAATGAAATTACCTGGTGCTATGATGTCATTTGAATTAAAAGGTGGCTTAGAAGCAGGTAAGAAATTGATGAATAGCGTTAAACTTTGTACATTAGCCGTATCTTTAGGAGATTGTGAAACATTAATTCAACATCCAGCTTCAATGACACACTCACCATATACACAAGAAGAAAGATTAAATGCAGGTATTACAGATGGTATGGTTAGATTGTCAGTTGGATTGGAAAATGTTGATGATATCATTGCCGATTTGAAACAAGCCTTAGATCAAATCAAATAACATATCTATGGATTAACTTCTATGTCAGGTAGGAGTTAATCCTTTTTTTATAAAAAAAACAAACACCTCAATTGAGATATTTGTTTCTTTTTCTATTTTGCTAATTTAACTTCATTCCATATTCTATCTTGTTTTTCCTTAGCTTCTTCATCCAAACTCATTGGTAATTTAGCATTCTTTACAACTTCTTCTGCTGTTATTATTGGCTTAATTTTAGCTTTTTGCTCAACTCCTTTAATAACAGGTATTTGTCTAAATCTTTCTGCTACCTTAACATAATTTTCTGGTCTATATAAATATTCCAAGAACTTATATGCATTATCCTTATTAGGTGCCTTCTTTAATATTGACATACTATCTATGTACATCATTGCACCCTTAGGTAAGAAATAGACAAAGTTTTTTTGTTCTTCTTCACTTGTTTCATAAAACACATCTGGATAACCATGACAAACAACAAATTCGCCTGATGCTAGACCCTTTCCAAAGGTTGTACTATCAAATTTTGCTAAATTTTTCTTATATTTAATCAATAAATCTTTTACTTCATTTAATTGTTTATCATCTTTAGAATTTGATGGATAGCCTAAATTTTGTAATACCATTCCTATAACTTCACGACCATCGTCTAACATAGTCATTGAACCCTTATATTTTTCATTTAAAAATATGCTTAAATCATGTGGAAAATCTTTACCTAATACCTTAGTATTTACATTAATTCCTGTTGCAAAATATCCATATGGTATTGAATAATTTAAACCTTCATCATAACCTTTTGCAAATTCATATAATTTTAATCTATCTGTATCTAAATTCTCAAAAGTTTTTCCCAATTTATTTTTATCAAGCTTTTCTAAAAGTCCTTTTTTCACTAAAATATCTACATAATCTGTTGAGGGTGAAATAATATCATATTGTGTACTTCCTGTAAATAGTTTAGTAAGTAAAGTGTCATTATTATCATAATAACTAATATTAACTTTTATTCCTGTTTCTTTTTCGAAATTTTCTATAATTTCTTCTGGAATAAAATATGTCCATGTATAAATGTTTACAACATTAGAATTTTGTTTTCCACAAGCGAATAGTGTGAAAATAGTTAAGACTCCCAATAAAATTTTAAAGATTTTTTTCAATTTTCAGATTCCCCCTTTATTTATTTACGAATTATATTAACATATTTTTAAAAATTTTGTAAGCATTTTTTTACTTCTTCTTGATCTGAAAAATACCTAGTCTTTGTTCCTATTATTTGATAAGTTTCATGACCTTTTCCTGCTATCATTAAACCATCATTTTCTTTCAACAAAGAAATTGCATATTTAATTGCTTCTTCTCTTTTTTCTATTTTTATATATTTAGTATAATTTTGTTCCTTTATTCCTTCTTCTATATCACTTAATATTGCTAAGGGATCTTCTGTTCTAGGATTATCAGATGTTAATATTAAATAATCACAATATTTTGTAGCTATTTTTCCCATAATTGGTCTTTTTGTTTTATCTCTATCTCCACCTGCACCAAATACACAATATACTTTTCCCTTTGTTATATTTTTCAAAGTATTAAGTACATTTTCAAGACCATCTGGTGTATGTGCATAATCAACAACTATTCTTGCATTTAGATTATTTTCTATTAGTTCAAATCTTCCAACAACAGGTTTCATTTTTGATATTTTATCAACTATTTCATTAAGATCTATTCCAAGATTAATAAGGACTGATACAACACCTAAAATATTATATAGATTATATTCTCCAATAAGACTTGTATGGAATTTTTTTATTTCATCTTTCACCTTAATTAGAATATTCATACCCTTATTTGTATATTCTAGGACTTCTCCTCTTATTTCTCCATTTTTTATTCCAAAGCTAACAGCTTTTTTAGAGTGAATAGTCTTTATGTATTTGTCATCTACATTCAAACTAATTTTAGCATCCTTTTTAAGCAAATCCATTAAATGACATTTAGCCTTAAAATATGCCTCAAAAGTTTTATGGTAATCTAAGTGATCTTGTGTTAAATTTGTGAATATAGCCCCATCAAATTCAAGCATGTCAACTCTTCCCAAAGCTAGTGCATGTGAGCTAACTTCCATTATGAAATATTCAACACCTTTTTCTACACTTTCAGCCATTAATTTTATTATATCCATAGATTCTGGTGTAGTATTATGTGCTTCATAAAACTTATCTTTAACCCTATAATTAGTTGTTCCCACTCTTGAACTATTTTCCAAAATATTTTCTAAAATATATGTACTTGTAGTCTTACCATTAGTTCCAGTAACACCTATTATCTTTAATTTTTTTTCAGGATGTCCATATAGATTAGCACAAATTACACCAAGATGTTTTCTTAAATCTTTAATATAGTAAAAACTTATATCCTTATACGCAGAAAAATTATGTTCTTTTTCATCGGTCAAAATACAAACAGCTCCATTTTTTATTGCTTTATCTATATAGTTATTGCCATCTGTACTAAAGCCTTTCATTGCAACGAAAATATCTCCCTTTTGTATTTTTCTTGAATCATATTCTATAGAATTAAATACAAAGTCTTTACCTTTTTGTAATATTTCATATTCAACATTTTCAAACATAAAAACACCTTTCTAATACCAATTAATTTCTTTTTCGTGTAAATATTGTAATATTTCATTTATTTTTTTAAAATGGTTACAGCCAAAAAAACCTCTATAGCATGATAAAGGACTTGGATGTGGAGCTTCTAATACATAGTGTCTAGTCGCTATATATTTTTTCTTAGACCTTGCATTCGAACCCCATAAAACAAAAATTAAAGGTTTTTCTCTTGAACTTAAATATTTAATAATTGCATCTGTAAATTGTTCCCAACCTTTGTTTTTATGAGAGTTTGGTTTATGTTCTTCAACTGTTAAAACTGTATTAAGTAAAAGAACCCCCTGCTTTGCCCAATTAGTTAAATCTCCATTTTTTTGCATCCTATAACCATATTCATTTTCAATTTCTTTATATATATTCTTCAAAGAAGCTGGCAATTCTATATTTTCATTAACTGAAAATGCTAAGCCATTTGCTTGTCCTACATTATGATAAGGATCTTGTCCAAGAATAACAACCTTAACATTTTCATAGGAAACCAAGTCAAATGCTCTATATATCTCTTCTTTTTTTGGATATATAACCTTATTTGTATATTCTTCCTTTAAAAATTTTTCTAAATTTTTAAAATATTCTTTTTTTTCTTCATTAATTAAAATATCTTTCCAAGTCATTTTATTCTACCGTAACTGATTTTGCTAAATTTCTAGGTTTATCTACATCATAACCTTTTAAATATGAAGTGTAATATGCAAGTATTTGTAAAGGTATAACAGCTATTATTGGAGTCAACATTTCATTAATTTTAGGTATATTTATTACATAATCTGAATATTGTTCTACACCTTCTTTATTGCTTATTGTAATAACCTTTGCTCCCCTTGCCTTAACTTCTTGTATATTAGATAACATTTTATCATATAGATAACTTTGAGTCATTATTGATATTACTGGAGTATCTTTTTCTATCAAAGCTATAGTTCCATGCTTTAATTCTCCAGCTGCAAAAGCTTCAGCATGTATGTATGAAATTTCCTTTAATTTTAAAGCTCCTTCTTTTGCCAAAGTATAATCCATTGCACGACCTAAATAAAATATACTTTTTGTATTAATTAAAGTTTTAGCGATTTCTTTTATTTCTTCTTCTTTTTCTAAAACCTTAGATATTGCATCATATAGTTCAGTATAATCTGTTTTAATATTAGCAAAGTATGTAGCTATTATGTATAAAGAAATAATTTGTGTTGTATAAGCCTTTGTTGAAGCAACTGCAATTTCTGGTCCTGCAAAAGTATAGAATACATTTTTTGCTTCTCTTGCCAAAGTAGAACCAACTACATTAGTTATTGCAAGTATCATACAATTATGTTCTTTTGCTAATTTTAATGCTGCTAATGTATCTGCTGTTTCTCCTGATTGACTGACAAAAATTACAAGTGTTTTTTCATCTATATATTGCTTATTATATCTAAATTCTGAAGCAATATCTGTATATACTGGTATATCTAAATATTCTTGGAAATAATATTTACCTATAGTTCCTGCATTATATGCAGTTCCACAAGCCACTATATATATTTTATCTATTTTTGAAAAATCTAAATCTATATTTTTCAAATTTAACAAACTACTTTCAACTGTTTTTTCTATTGCTTCTCTTTGTTCATGTATTTCTTTATTCATGAAAAAGTCATAACCACCTTTTGTTGCAGCAGCCATATCCCATTCAACATGATTTAATTTTTTATGTATTTCTTTTCCACTTTTATCATATATTTTTAATTCATTATTCTTTATATCTACCATATCATAATCATCTAAATAGTAAACTTCTCTTGTATATTTTAAAATTGCAGGTATATCTGAAGCTATAAAGTACTCATTATTACCTACACCTACTATTAATGGTGATGATTTTCTAACTGCTACTAGTTCATTTGGACTATCTTTTGCTATTACACCTAGTGCAAAGCTTCCTTCTAATCTTTGAATTGCTTTAAAAACAGCATCTTTTAATGAGCCTTTATAGTAATATGAAATTAAATGAGCTATTACTTCTGTATCTGTACTAGATACAAAATGACTTCCTTTTTCTTCCAATTCTTTTTTTAATTCTTGATAATTTTCTATAATTCCATTATGCACCACAGCAATGTTCATATTATTATCACAATGTGGATGCGAATTAATATCTGAAGGTTCTCCATGTGTTGCCCAACGAGTATGCCCTATTCCTAAATTTCCTTCTATGTCTTTTTCTTCTAAACTTTTTCTTAAAATTTCTAATTTTCCTTTATGCTTTCTTATTTCTATTCCATGAGAATTAGAAATTGCTAAACCAGCAGAATCATAACCTCTATATTCTAACTTTGCTAATCCATCCAGTATAACTGAACTTGCTTTTTTTTCTCCGAAATAACCTACTATTCCGCACATATATATTCCTCCTTTTTTTAGGATTGATATCTATGATTGTATTTTGTATTTAAAATTACTTTTAAATTTTATACTCTCTCTCGAAATAGACCTTCCGCAAAAGCATCCGCCGAAAATTCGATAACTTTTGTCCTCGTCGACTTAAAAAAGCCCTGGCGCTAAAAGATTTCTCTTTTTTCATTATTTTAATCAATCCTACTTATTATACCAAAAAAAATAAAAAATAGCTATCAACCAACGATTTTTTTAAATTTCATTAATTTTAAGAAAAATTGAAATATAAAAGTTAATTATTTTTTAATACTTCAATTTTTAAGTTAAAAAAGTTCAAAATAAAATAAAAAAATAATAATTGTTATTTTTAAATACTTAATATTTCAAAGTTAAAAAACAAACAAGATTATAGCTTTTATTTATTTTTATACTATCGTATAATAATATTGACAAAAATAGTAATTTTAAGAAAAAAAGGAGAAATTTATGAAAAAATCATTTTTATTAGCTAGCTTAATAACAGCTACAGCAATTGCAGCTGGTACTACAGGAAAGCTTACATTTGAATCTAATGCTAAGGCAGACTTTTCAACAAAAACTGAATTAAATAAGCCTACTATTTCATTATTTAGTAATGGCACTTTAAAAACTACAAACACTCATACTGCAACAATAGAAAATGTTTCAGTTTCAACTGAAATAACTCTTAAGGATACTGGTCTTAGTTTTGGTGGAACTTTTAAGGCTAAAGATTTAGTTATATTCACTGATAAGAAAAATAGTAATGGTCAACTAGAACCTGAAAATAAGAAATTAACTGAAATATTAAACGATGTAAATGCTTGGGCTAAATATGAATTACCACAAATGAATGATGTAAATTCTTACCTTAAACTTACTTATAAAAATTTAAATAAAGTTAATTTTGAAGGAGATATAAATTATAATGTTAATGGTGTTAAAATAGGTTTAACTTCTAACACTACTTTACCTGTAGTTTATACAGAAACTAATGATTTTGGTTCAACTATAGAATCTGAACATAAGGTATATGTAACTTCAAATGAAATATCAGTACTAAATGATGTTAATGCAGAAGTAAAGATAGCTAATACTTACAATAAAATTAATGTTGCTCAAGATGGAACAGTAGATGTTAAAGAAGTCTTAAAAAAAGGAATCAAATTTGTTTCAGGTAGTGCTAAGGTAAAATACAACAAGGTTGAAGGTCTTGATTTGAATGCTAATGCTAATTTCAAATTTAATTTTTCTGATACTAAATTAGAATTCAAACATGAAGATGAAAAATTATTCCAAGAATTCAATGGTAATTTCATGCATGATTACAACTTTAATGCTACATATACAGGTTTAAAAAATGCAAAATTTGTATTTAGTCCATTCTTTGCACATTTAGGATTACCTGTTCCAGTGGCTCAAAATAATTTACTTAGTAATATTTGGAATATTTTAGGAAATTCTAATGACCCTAAAGAAAAGAAAGACTTTAGAAAATCTTCAGATGCAATCATTTATGGTACTAAAGTTGCTGTAGGTTATGTAAGTGATATTTTTGAATTAACAGCTACTGCTAAAATTGCAAGACAAACAAAAATAGATATAGATGAAGAAAAAGAAAATGAAAATGATAAAAAGAAATACACAAATTCAGAATATTATGCTTTAGGTTCTGAAGCAAAATTATTTGTAACAAATAATTTAACTGTAACTCCTGAATTCAAAGCTATAGTTAAAACAAATGAAGTAGTTAATTTAGAACAATTAACTTTAACACCAAAAATAAGTTCTGAGTATGCAGCAACATCAGATTTAACTCTTAAAGGTTCTGTTGAATTTCCAGTAGAACTTGGTAAAATTAATAATTATGTAGAAGAAAATAATACAATCAAAGAAAATGGACAAAAATTAGGTTACAAATCAACTTCAGTAAAAGCAAAATTAAATATAGAATACAAATGGTAGTTAGTGATTTTTTCTATTTATAAAATAATGTCTTTAGCCTCTCAAGAAAATGAGAGGCTTTATTTTAAAATTTCAAAGTTATTCCTAAGCCATTTTTGACCATAACTCCTTCTATCTTTTCTTTTTTTATTCTTATAGGTAAGATAAAATTATAGTCTATTTCTACATTTTTTGTAGGGCTATATAATATTTCAACTGTAGGTATAAAAGTATGTATAGGTGTCAACCATCTACTTTGACCTTTAGATTTTTCCATTTCAAAGTATTTATCAAAACCTTCTTTAAATAAGTATTTTGAATATTTATTAATATCTACAGCTGCTCCTTTTTCCAATTTATTAAATTCTTCAGAGCTTGTAAGTTCTGAATTAGCTTTTTTTACTAATTTATTATCTTTTCTCTTATATATTTCAACTTCTACAGGTGAATTTTCTAAATTTAAATACTCAAATTCACCAATATATTCTATACCTGGTTTAAATAACCACTTTTTATTATTACTTATTAACTTTAATTTTGCTAGCACATTAGTTTCTATATTTAATTTACCATATTTCAATTCAGCAAGTTTAAAATCTTTATATGATAATGCTGTTTTTGCTTTAAAATCAAGTGAACTAGGTTCATATGCAAAATCTGCTACAATTGAATATTTATTCAAACTATTAATATTTTTCTTAAATGAATTAATATCTATATTCAAATTTGTATAAAATTCAGCTATGTTGTCATTATAGAAAAAATTTAAATTCATACCATGAACTATACCGCTGAAGTCCTTATCAATTTTAGATAAAACCTCTTTATTCATTTTTTCATAATATTCTTTTTTCTTAACATCATGCTCTGTTTTTAAAATTTGAATACCAGAAAACATATCAAAATTTTCTACTTTTTCTGGATGAATAACTATATTAGAGGCTTTTTTAACTATATTTGTTCCTCTTTCTTGAACTATTTCATTTATTGGCTTAATATATGTTTCATCCATATTTTTTAAATTATTAAAATTTGAATATAATTCTGTAAATCTTATTTTAGACCATTCTAGAGCAGCAAGATGCACAAGATTTTCTATATCTTTTTTTCTATCTTCTAGATTTTTTATAGATTTTTTTACTTTTTCACTATTATCATCGAATTTTTTTAAAGTAGCTATACCATCATCTAATACTTCAAGTATTTCTTTCTTATTATCATCTACAATTTTTCTAACATCAAGTAATTTATTTCCAACTTCTAAAGCTTCTATACCTAATTTTGCGAAAAGAAAACCCTTATCAATTTTACAACCCCAATCCCAAAAACTGCTACATTTTTTACTATCATATTCAGCCTTAACTTTATCATAATTATTTTTTGCTTCTGATAATTTTTCTAAAGGAGTTTTAAATTTTTCTATAAGTCCACCTATTTTATCTACACTTTTTAGAATTTTTGTTGACCCTATTATCTTCCCTACATCTTCTAATTCTTTTTCTGGGAAAATGAAATCTATATCATCTGCTATTGTCATTTTTTTCTTTATAGTTAATTGTTCCATAGTTACATTTTGTGGTTTAGCAACTTGATTTTTAACTTCTTTTTTTAGAAATTTTAAATATTCCATATAATTATCTGGGATATAGTTTGAAATATGGAAATTAGAAACTTCTTCTTCCTTTTTCATACCAAATTCATATAGAGCTTTTTCAACAAAAGGAGATATAAATTTAATGACGCTTTCATTATCTTTAAACTTAGAACTTAACATACTATATTGATCCTTATATACTGACAGTTCTTTAATATCATCTAAAGTTAATTTGCCATTTTGTTTATTATCCTGTATTTTATTAAGTAACTTCTCCATTTTAGTTCCAGCTTCACCTAATTCTTGAATAAGTGATTTATAGGCTAAATTAATTGAATATTCCATCAAATTTTTTCCATAAAGAGTTCCAGTTGGTAAATTAATTGATCTAATAGAACCTTTTTTACCATTTAACTCTCCTTTTTCTATATCTCTTATTTTTCCAAGCTCCCATTTTTTAAAATAGTCAACTTCCGTATTTCCTGGTGCAAAATCTTCAACATCTTTTCTTATTTCTTCCATATTAAATTTATCTTTTGCTTGATTAGAAAAATGATAATTAGCACTTACAGTTAATTGTCTATCTTTATTATTTATAACATCCACTTCCAAGCTAGGCGCTATAAAGATTTCTCTTTTTTTATTTGATAAACTCGTAACATATGCTAATTCTGGTCTTATATAGCCTTTTGTTGCTCTTACTTTACCAGCACTTTCAAATTCCATAACATCTTTGCCACTTATATCTTCAAGTTCTCTATATTTATCAAAACCTATACTTTTCTTATCATAACCTTTAATATATAGCTTATTTAACATTTTAAAATGTTCTGTATCTGTATTTGAATAAATAAAAGCCTTTTGAATTCCTGGCTCATATTTTTTATTACGGAATGTTAAACTATTAGCTCTTAATTTTGCCCCAAGCTTTGTTTTTATCCTATGAATATCAAATTCAATATCTACAGATGGCACATCTATAATAGCTCCTCTTTTAACTATTTCCTTCATTAAATCTTTTGCTTTACCTTCATTACTAAAACTTGTTGCCTGAGCTTTTGGCTCTTCTACAGTCAAATTTTGTATCTTTCTTGCAAATTTATTTATATTATCACTTTTTTCTTCTCCATATATATTTTCTCTAGGTAAAAACATTTTAAAAGTCTTTTCTTTGTCTACATTAATATCTAAACCTTCTATTCCAAAACTCGCTTGTGTCCCTATTCTTATTTTCACATCAACTTCTTTAGCAAAATTATTAAATGTTGCCAAAAGAAGCATAAGTAACATTTTTCTTTTCATACGCCTCCTAATATAACTTGTGTTCTTTTTATATTAGCAAATTTTTACTTATTTGTAAATATATTTTTTTGACACATTATGACATTAAAAAAAAAGAAACATCTTTTTTTAAGATATTTCTCATTCTACTCCAAGATAGGCTTTTCTTACATTTTCATTTTCCAAAAGCTCTTGTCCTGTTCCTTCTAATATTATTTCACCAGTTTCAAGTACATAAGCTCTATTAGCTATTGCTAGTGATTGATTTGCATTTTGTTCAACTAATAGAACAGTTACCCCCAACTGATTAATTTTTTTTATTATTTTAAATATTTCTTCAACCATCAAAGGTGCTAAACCCATTGAAGGCTCATCTAATAATAATAACTCTGGTTTTGACATAAGTGATCTTGCTATAGCTAGCATTTGCTGTTCCCCACCACTCATTGTTCCTGCTAATTGATTTTTTCTTTCATATAATCTTGGAAAAAGTTCAAACATCTGTTTTAAACTTTCTTTTGCTTCATTATAGTTTCTTGTATAAGCTCCTAATTCAAGATTTTCTAATACAGTCAATTCTGTAAATACTCTTCTTCCTTCAGGTGTATGTGCTAGACCCATTTCTACTAATTTATGTGCCTTTATCTTCGTAACATCTATACCTTTAAATTCAATCTGTCCAGATTTTGCTTGTATTAAACCTGAAATAGTCTGTAAAGTAGTAGTTTTACCTGCACCATTTGCTCCTATTAAAGCAACTATTTCCCCTTTTTTTATATAAAAAGAAACATTTTTTACTGCATGTATACCTCCATAATATACATTCATTGCTTCTACTTCTAATAATTTCATAACTATTCTCCTAAATATGCACTAATTACTTTTTTATTATTTTGAATTTCATGAGCCGTACCACTCGCGATTATTTGTCCAAAATTTAAAACATATAATCTTTCACAAATTCCCATAACTAATTTCATATCATGTTCAATTAATAGTATAGAAATTTTAAATTTATCTTTTATAAATTTTATTATCTTCATTAATTCTATAGTTTCTTGTGGATTCATCCCTGCTGCTGGTTCATCTAAAAGTAAAATTTTAGGTTCTGTTGCTAAAGCTCTAGCAATTTCAAGCTTTCTTTGTTGTCCATATGACAAACTATCAGCCTTATACTCTGCTAATTCTTGCATATCAAAAATTCCTAACAATTCCAAAGCTTTTTGTGTTTTTTTCTCCTCTTGAACCTTATATTTTTTTGTTCTAAATATAGCATCAATATTTGAATATTTGATTTCATTTTGATATGCTATTTTTATATTTTCAAGCACTGTTAAATTTTTAAATAATCTAATATTTTGAAAAGTTCTAACAAGTCCTTTATTAACTATTTCATATGTTTTTTTCTTTGTAATATCTTCATCTTCTAAAAATATTTGTCCTTGGTCTGCTGTATACACTCCAGTTAAAAGATTAAATATAGTAGTTTTACCTGCACCATTAGGACCTATTAAACCTACTAATTCATTTTTATTTATATAAAGATTCACAGAAGATACAGCTTGTAATCCACCAAAACTAATCCCCATATTTTTTGTTTCTAATAACATTTTTCAATTTTCTCCTTATACTCTTAAAACTTAATTCATTTGTACCAAGTAAGCCTGATGGTTTAAATATCATTATCATAATTAATACTAATGAATATATAAGAACCCTATATTCAGATAGAGATCTTAGAACTTCATTTATTAGTGTTATAAAACTTGCTGATAAAATAGAACCTGTAATACTTCCTATTCCACCAAAAACAACCATAACTAATATATCTATTGAATATACAAAAGAAAATTTATCTGGAGTTAATATACCTAAATTATGTGCAAATAATACTCCTCCAACACCTGCAAAGAATGATGAAACAAAAAAGCCATAAACTTTTACCTTGTTTATATTAATTCCTAAATTTTCACTAGCAATTTCATCTTCTCTTACTGACAATACTGCTCTTCCATACTTAGATGTCATAAGTTGAATAATAATTACCAAACTTATTGCAACAATTATATATGTATTAGTAAAATTAGTATATATAGGTATATTTTTAAAACCTGCTGCTCCTCCTAAATAATCTATATTTTGAATAATATATTGAATAATTTCTCCAAAAGCTAAGGTTATTATAGCTAAATAATCTCCCCTTAATCTTAAGGAAATTATAGAAACAAGTATTCCAAATATTCCTGAAACAAGACCTGCAACTAGAATTGCAATAACTAATTTTATATTATCATTAAAATTAATTTTTGCTAAGCTTCTTGTAATTACAGCTCCTGTATAGGCTCCTATAGAAATGAATCCAGCAAAACCCAAATTTAGTTGTCCCATAACTCCAACTGTAACATTTAAACTTACTGCAAATAATATTGCTATTAATATACTGATATATACCCCTGCTTTATAACTGAATATTCCTTCATTAATCTTTGATAAATATAGGATAAGATATAATATTATAAGAGCAAGTGCTACTATTATTCCATTTTTATTCTTCATTATACCTTCTCCTTTGTATTTTTTACTAAAATTCCACTTGGTTTTATTATTAATATTAAAATTAATAAAAGAAATACTATTGGATTTGCCCAACTTGTTGAAATATATGCCTTTGTATATGTTTCAATTAAACCTAATACATAACCACCTAGCATAGCTCCCGGTATACTTCCTATACCTCCAAAAACTGCAGCTATAAAGGCTTTAAGCCCTGGCATCATTCCCATATATGGTGTTATTCTTGGATACATTAAAGCATACATTACTCCACCTAAACCACCTAAAGCTGACCCTATTGCAAATGTTAGTGATATTGCAAAATTAGAATTTATTCCCATAAGAGCTGCTGCATCTGCATCCTGAGAAACTGCCTTTGTTGCCTTACCAATTTTTGTATAATTTATGAAATAATGTAAGAGTACCATACATAAAATTGAACATATTATTACAAAGCATGATAAGTAACTTATTGAAAATCCAAATATTTTCACACTATTTGCTGTACTAAAATATTTTGGAACAAAGTCACTTTTTATTATCTTCGGTGCAGCTCCAAAAATTATAAGAGCTAAACTTTCTAATAAAAAACTAACACCTATTGCTGTAATTAACACCGACATTCTCGGTGCACTTCTAAGTGGCTTATATGCTAAGGCATCAATTAAGATACCTAAAATTGCACAAAATATAATTGCAACTATTATAGAGGTAGAAAAAGGCAAACCTTTCTCTACCCCATAATATGTTACATAGGCACCTACCATAAGTAGATCTCCATGTGCAAAATTAATTAACTTTACTATTCCATACACCATTGTATAGCCTAAGGCTATTAGTGCATAAATACTTCCTATTTGTATTCCTATAATACTTTGATCTATAAAATTCTTTAACATTTTATTCACCAAATTTTTCTTTTAATACTTGTTTACCATTCTTTATTTGTACAAAGGTTACTTTCTTTTTAGGATTTCCATTTTCATCATATTTAACATGACCTGTTAATAAATCTAAATCTGTGTTTTTCAATGCTTCCTTTAGATCTCCACCTTTTTTAAAGGCACTTTCTAATGTTGTCATTGCATCATAACCTAGAGCTGCAAAAATTAATGGTTCTTTTGAAAATTTCTTTCTATAATTAGAAATAAATTCTTGAACTTTTGGTGTTGTATCATCTGAAGTAAATTGTGATGAAAATATAGCTCCTTCAGCTAATTTAGCGAAGCTATCTTGTATACCATCCCAACCATCTGCTCCATAATATTGAGCTTCTAGTCCTATTTCTTTAGCTTGAGATAATATCAACCCAATAGTATTATAATAATCAGGTATTACAACTGTCTTATATCCTTCATTTTTAATCTTAGTTAATATTGTTTTAAAATCTTTATCTGTATTAGTGTAATTTTCTTCATAAACTTTAATAGCATCCTTAGCTGCTTCTTTTTTAAAGGCTTCTGCTACACCTACTGAATAATCACTTCCCTTATTGACTAATAAGGCAACATCTTGTACACCTTCTTTTTTCAAATATTTTGCTAATACTTGTCCTTGATATGGATCTGTAAATGTTGTTCTAAATACATAATCTCTATCTTGTGTAATATCTAAAGCAGTCCCTGCAGGTGTTATCATAGGTATTTTTGCCTTTTGTGCTAATTCTGCTAAAGCAGCTGAATTTGCTGAAATTGATTCTCCTAATACTGCATCAATACCATTATTAACCATTTGCTTAAATATATTTACTAATTCTTGTACATCACCCTTTGTATCTTGATATACAGCTTTTACTTTTTTACCATTAATTCCACCGTTTTCATTAATTTCAGCAATCTTTAATTCTATTCCTTCTTTAATTGATGTACCATATTGGGCATATTCACCAGTTAGAGGCTCAGGCACGCCAATAATAATTTCATTACTATCTGCCTTTGATTTACAACTGGTAAGAGATATTATTAGCATTATTGCTAAAGTTAGAAACTTTTTCATGTGTTTACTTCCTTTCATATTTTATTTTTTTCAATTATACTATTATTATTTCTCAGTGTAAAATATATTTTTTTTATACTACTATTAATTTTATTTATGATTAAAATAAGATAAATTATCATTTTAACAATCTTTTATTTACTTATTGACTTTTTATTTTTTAATCTTGTAAAACTTAAAATTGTCTTGTAATTCCCCTCTTTATCTAGTAGAATATACTTGAAAAAAAGAAAGGAACACAAATGAATTTAAAAAAAATTGTAATATTTTCAAGACATGGTCTTAGATATCCATTAATTTATAAAAAACAATTTATAGAAAATTTCGGTTATGACCTAACAAATTGGGATTTTTCTGATGAAGATATGGGCGATTTAACAGAAAAAGGTGTGCTTTTAGAGCATAAATTTGGAATAGACTTGCAAGATAAAATAGAATTTAAAAAAATTGACTATATTTTTTGCAATTCTATGAGAAGAACTTATCTAACAGCAAAGGCTATAGCACTGGGGCTTACTCCGTATAAAACTACTAAAATCAATACAAAAATAGAAGATTTTTCAGAAATGGACACAAATTTCTGCCTTGTTTTAAAAGCTACTGATATTGCAAAGCATGAAAAAGCTGAAACTATAGATAAGAATCTTTATCCACTTTACACAAGAATGGAAGAATTGCTAAAAGTTGAAAAAGGCTCAATTTCAAGTAAAAAAACTACTTTTTATATAGATGATACTGGCTTTTTACATGTTAGAGGTGCTTTAAAATTAGCTACAGATATTTGTGATTTATTCATTTTAAAATATTATCAAGGTTTCAAAGAAGAAGATATTTTTGAAAGTCCAAATTTCATTGAAGATTTGAAATTTATGGCTAAAGCAAAAGATGTATTCTTAGATTGTATTTTTTCTGATAAACTTTATCAAAATTATGCTAGAGCAAATGTCTATGATAACATATTAAAAAAAGAACTATATAGTTCTAATAAACTTTCATTAATTGTTGGTCACGATTCAAATCTATCTTTAATTTTTTCTAAATTAGGAATAGATTCATATCAAACTAATGAAAAAAGTATTGAAAAATACCCCGTTGGTGCAAAATTAATTTTCTATATTTTTGAAGATAATTCTTACGATCTTTATTATACATATTATGACTATGAAACCATTAGAAATTTTGGTAATAAAAAACCTATAATGGAATTCTTAAAAAGAGGAAAATTATGATAGAACTTAATCAAGTTGAAAGAGCCCTTCAAAAAAATTTCAAACGCTATCTTTGGTCACCTTTTATTCATGCTCTAAAAGATTTTAACCTAGTTCAAGAAGGAGATAAAATAGCTGTTGCTATATCAGGGGGTAAAGATTCACTTATACTTTCAAAATTATTTCAAGAATTAAAAAGAGTTAGTCAAGTTAATTTTGAGCTATATTTTATCTGTATGAATCCTGGTTTTTCTGAATACAATCTTAATATGCTAAAGGAAAATTTGAAAAATCTAAATATTCCTTGTCAGATATATTCAGAAAATATTTTTAGGATTGCTCAAAAAATGAGCCCTAAAAAGCCTTGTTATATGTGTGCAAAAATGAGAAGAGGTAGTCTTTATGCAAAGGCAACAGAATTAGGTTGTAACAAATTAGCTCTTGGTCATCATATGGATGATGTTATAGAAACTACCGTTATGAGCATGTTTTATATGGGAAAAATTGAAACTATGCTTCCTAAATTACATTCAGATAATTTCGATATAGAATTAATTAGACCTTTATTCTATGTTGAAGAAAAAGATATAAAAAGATTTGTAAAATATATTGGCTTAACACCTATGTCTTGTGGTTGTGAAGTAGCAAGTGGCTTATTCGATAGTAAAAGAAGGGACACAAAAGAATTATTGAATCAATTAGTCCTTAAAGATAAGGATATAAAAAAAAGAATTATGCAAAGCGTTTTTAATGTTAATATTGAAAAAATTTTGGGATATAAATATAGAAAAGAAAAATTTTCAGTATATGATGATATTATAATAAAAAAATGGAGGTAGCAATCAGATTCGAACTGATGTAAAAGGTTTTGCAGACCTCTGCCTAAGCCCCTCGACCATGCTACCACAAAAATAATTATACAGATTCAACCTTCAATTGTCAAGAAAAAATATTTTTTAACTGTATCTTTTGCATTTTTTGTTAATATAGTATATAATACAAAATAAGGTGAAGTTATGAAAAGTATTAAATTAAAAATTAAAAATGAACAAGGTCTTCACGCTAGACCCTCAACTAAGTTTGTAAATTTTACCGATGGCTTTGATGGAACAATAAAAGTTATTGCTAACAATGAAGAAGTCGATGGAAAGAATGTCATGGGACTTATGCTCTTATCCTTAGGTCTTAATGATGAATTTACTGTCGTTGCCAATTCAAGAATAGGCAATAGTGCTGATGAAATCAGAATTTTAGAAAAATTGAAAAATTTAGTTGAAGTCTTGAAATTTGATGAGTAAGGAGAAATATTTTTATGAGCGATATGAATTTTGAACAACTTTTAGCTGATTACCTTCCAGGAGATTACAAACCAGGAGCAGTAATTGAAGCAACTATTACAAGAAAGGAACTTGAATATTCTTTCTTGGATATTAGTAGCAAATTAGAAGGGAGAGTACGATCATTTGAGATAAAAGACTTAAATGTTGGAGATAAAGTTTCTGTTCAAGTCATAAGAACTGAAGAAGATTTCGTAATAGTATCTAAATTAGCATTAGATAGATTACGTGAATTAGAAAGTTATAATGTTTCAGATGTCGTTTCTGGAACTGTTGTAAAACAAATTAAAGGTGGATATAATGTTAAAATCAAAAATATAAATGCCTTTTTACCACTTTCACTTTCTGGTGCAAAGGGAAATGAAATTGTTGGTAAAACTTTTGATTTCTTAATCAAGGAAAAAAATAAGAAAGGAATCACTCTTTCTAAAACAGATTTAACTAGAAAAGAAATATCTGATTTTATTGAAACTTTAGAATTAGGTGCTGTTGTTAGTGCAACTGTTAAAGAAATACTTGATTTTGGTGCTGTCCTTGAATTAGGTCCTACTACAGGTTTATTACATATATCTGAATTAAGTTGGGAACAAACAAATGACATTAATTCTGTTCTTAAAATTGGTGACGTAATTGATGTTAAAATAATTGAATTAAATAAAGAAAAAGCTAAAATTAAATTCAGTATTAAACAATTAACTGAAAATCCTTGGTTAGCAACAAAACAAAAATATACTATAGGTGAAAAAAGAACTGGAGTTGTTAAAGAAATACTTGACTTTGGTTTGATTATTAATATTGATGGAACTAATGACGAAGGTTTCATGCATATTTCAGACATAAATTATAGAAAATTCTTTAAATTAGATAAGAATTTCAAAGTTGGAGATAAGGTTACTTTTGTTATTACAAATCTTAATGATGAAAAACAAAGAATATCTTTAAGTTCTAAAGCAATTTTAGATGAATTATGGGAAAATATTGATAATATTATTGCCGTTGGTGATATTATAAAAGGTAAAGTGTTATTCACACAAGATTATGGTATGTTCGTTGAATTAGATAATAAGCTTGAAGCCTTCATTCGTAGAAATGAATATGCTTGGACTAAGAGCGAATTAACAGAATTCAATGAAAATGATGAAATAGAATTCAGAGTAATTGCAATTGATAAAGAAAATAAAAAGATTACAGGATCTATTAAAGAAATGTACATTTCACCTTGGGTAGAAGCTATGGATCAATTCAGAATGGGACAAGTTGTTACTGTACCTATAACTGATAAAATTGAAAGTGGTTTATTAGTTCAACTAACTAATAGATTCAAAGGTTTAATACCTGCAAGAGAAATAGTTTCTGAACATAATGTAGGTGATGAAATTACTGCTGCTATAATAGATTCAAATGAAAAGAAATCTTCAATAATTCTTTCAGAAAAAAAAGTTGTAAATAACAAGCAAAAAGCTGAAATGGATGAATTAATGAAAAAATATGGAGCTGAATAATTAGTGCCTATAAGCTAGATTTTACTGGCTTATAGGTTTTTTTTATAAAATTTATGAAATTTTTTTTCATTTTTAGTCTAGTATTTTGAAATAAATAAGCTATAATATACATATAAAGGAGTTGAAATGCATGAAATATATTTCTATAATAAATTCATTTTACCCTAATTTCAGTAAAAGTGAAAAAAAAATAGCTGACTATTTTTTAAAAGAAGAAGGCAATATTAGTTATATGTCCCTACAAGAAATAACAAAAAATATAAAAGTGTCTGAAGCAACCATTGTTCGTTTTGTAAGAAAAATGGGTTATAAGGGCTTTATAGATTTTAAACTAGATATTGCAAAAAATAATTCAAGTATGTTTCTTAATAATTCAGATTGCTATATTGAAAATATTATGAATAATATTTTTAAAACAGTTTCTGATACAAAAGAACTTATTACTAAAGAAAATATTGACACAGCTATTTCATACTTAGAAGAAGCTAAGCACATATATATTTTCGGACTTGGTGCTTCTGGTGTTGCCGCTACTGAAATGGAAAATAAATTTCTAAGATATGGACTTTTAGTAACTGCAATTACTGATGACCATTTTCAAACCATGCATGCAGCTACTACAACAAAAAATGATTTAATAATCGCTATTTCTTTATCTGGCGAAACTCGTGATTTAATTTATTCTTTAAAAATTGCAAAAGAGAATAATTGTAAGATTTTAGCTATAACTAATCATGCACTATCATCACTTTCGAAACTAGCTGATTTAACTATTTTAACTGCTGGTAAAGAAACTCCTCTTGATGGTGGTTCATTAACTGCTAAAATTTCTCAACTTTATATTATTGACATATTAACAACTGGTTATGCAATAAAGAATAGAAAAAAAGCCTTAGCCAATAAAGAAAAAATAGCCTTATCCATTGCAAGTAAAAATACATTTTAACAAGGAGGATAAATGAAAAATAATTTATTTGCTACATTACAAAAAATAGGTAGAGCCTTTATGTTACCAATAGCTGTTTTACCTATGGCAGGAATTTTGTTAGGTATTGGTGCTTCATTTACAAATCCAGTACTTATAAAAACATATAACCTAACATTTTTAGAAGCTGGTCTATTACATAATATACTCGTACTATTTACTAATGTTGGTGTCTTCGTATTCGCTAATTTACCTATAATTTTCGCAGTCGGTGTTGCTATTGGTCTTGCAAATAAAAATAAAGAAGTTGCTGCTTTATCTGCTGTATTAGGATTTCTTTTACTACATACAGTTATAGGTACTATGTTATCATTTTATAATATCACACCAGATTCTGTTAGTTATGATGCTTTAATAGCTCAAGGTTTAACTGAAAGTTTAGCAAGAGGAAAAGCTGCCCTATATACAAAAGAATTAGGTATCTTTACTTTACAATTAGGTGTTTTTGGTGGTATTATCGTAGGAATTATTTCTTCTATAATCACAAACAAATTTTCTGATAGAGTTTTACCAGATTACTTAGCTTTCTTTAGTGGTAATAGATTTGTTCCTATTGTTACTATCCTAACCTTTATACCTATTGGTATTATTTTAACATTTATCTGGCCTAGTATTTTCTTAACTATAGTAAAAGCTGGAGAATTATTCGCCGCTACTGGTGCAATTGGTACATTCTTCTACGGTTTCTGTATGAGATTGTTAAATGTCTTCGGGCTACATCATGCTATTTATCCTTTATTCTGGTATACACAACTTGGTGGTTATCAAGAAGTTGCAGGAAAAATGGTAGCAGGTGGTCAAAATATATTCTTTGCACAACTTGCTGACAATAGCGTAAAACATTTCAGTGCTTTAGCAACTAAAACTATGACTGGTGGATTTTTACCTATGATGTTTGGTTTACCTGCTGCGACTTTAGCTATGTATAGAACTGCAGACAAAGAAAATAGAGTTAAAATAAAAGGAATTTTACTTTCTGCTGCCTTAACTTCATTTATAACAGGTATAACTGAACCTATTGAATTTACTTTCCTATTTGTAGCACCAATACTATATTTCGTTCATGCAATATTGGAAGGTTTATCATATATGTTAATGTATATGCTTAATGTTGCTGTAGGTATTACTTTCTCAAGAGGTATTATTGACTTTACTTTCTTTGGATTATTACAAGGTATGTCTAAAACTTCATATCAATGGATATTAATTTTAGGACCTATTTATGCAATTGTATATTACTATATCTTTAAATTTTTAATAATAAAACTTGATCTCCCAACACCAGGTAGAAAAAATTCTGAAAATACTCTATATACAAAGAAAAGCACTAATGAATTTATAGAAAGTATTGTAGATGCTTTAGGTGGAGAAAAGAATATTACAAATATTGATGCTTGTATTACAAGACTTAGAGTAACAGTTGATAATCCTTCTCTTGTAGCAGATGATGAAACTTGGAAGGCTTTGAAAGCTAAAGGAGTAATTCGTTCAGGTCAAGGTGTACAAATTATTTATGGAACTCAAGCAGAAATTTATAAAAATATGATAAGAGAACATTATAATATAAAATAAGAAGGTTAAAAATGACAAAAAATGAACTTTTACAAATTATGAAAAAACAACTTATAGTTTCTTGTCAAGCATTAGCTGATGAACCACTATATGATGAAAAAAGATCTATTATGCCTTTCATGGCAAAGGCAGCTAAAAGAGCTGGAGTAAAATTAATTAGAACTAGCAGTATTCGTGACGTTGTTGCTATAAAGAAAGAAACTTCTCTTCCTGTTATAGGTATAATAAAAAAGGCATATCCTTCATTTAGCCCATATATTACAGTTACTATGGATGAAATAGATGCCTTAGTTAAAGCAGGTTCGGATATAATTGCACTTGATTGTACTTTAAGAGAAAGACCTGATGGCTTAACTATTAATGAACATCTTAAAAATATCAAGAAAAAATATCCTAATATTTTATTAATGGCAGATATTTCAAATCTTGAAGAAGGGATAAATGCATACAAAGCTGGGGTTGACTTTGTTGGAACTACATTGAATGGTTATACTGAATATACAAAAAATGATAAAGCTCCAAACTTTGAATTAATAAAAAATTTAGTTGCTAATATACCAATTCCAGTAATTGCCGAAGGACGAATACATACACCAGAACAAGCTAAAAAAATGCTTGAACTTGGTGCATATTCAGTTGTAGTAGGAGGTGCAATAACAAGACCTCTTGAAATAACAAATAGATTTTTAGAAGGAATGGGATTAAAATGAATATTCTTTGCTTTGACATTGGTGGTACAAGCATAAAATACACACTTTTTACTCAAGATAATATAGATAATTTAACAATTTTATCTGAAAAAACAAGTTCAAATATACTAGAACAAATTTTGAATATTATAGAAAAATATCCTTCTATTTCAGCGGTAGGAATTTCTAGTGCTGGAGTCATAGATAATAAACAAGGAAAAGTTATTTATGCTGGACCTACTATCCCAAACTATATTGGCACTGAATTAAAAAAGAATATAGAAGCTAAATTTAATGTCCCTTGTATAGTTGAAAATGATGTTAATAGTGCTGCTTATGGAGAATATATCTATAATAAAGAAAAATCACCTGTATTTTGTTTAACTATAGGTACTGGTGTAGGTGGTGCTATAATAATTAATGATGAAATTTATACTGGAGCTAATTTTTCAGCTTGTGAAATAGGCTATTTACCAATTCAATCTTCATATTTTCAAGATATTTCTTCTACAAAATATTTAGTTGATTTAGTAAGTAAAAAATTAAATAAAAAAGTTGATGGACTATACATTTTTGAAGAAGCAAAAAAAGGTTCTAAACTTTGTCAAGAAGCTATAGAAAAAATGGTTGATAATTTATCATATGGTATCGTTAATATAATATATATGTTCAATCCTAATAAAATAATTATTGGCGGTGGCATAACAGCTCAAAAAGAAATATTAGAACCTTTAATTAGAAAAAAAGTTAATGAAAAATTAATAGATAAAAAATTTATTACGCAAATAAACTTAGCAAAATTAGAAAATAAGGCAGGTCTTTATGGCATTTATTGCCTTACTAGAAAGGAAATACAATGAATTTTAATTTAGAAAAATTTAAAGGTGTTTTTATGGCTCTTTATTCAGCATATGATGATGAAGGAAATGTTTCAATAGAACGAGCCAAACTTTTAACTCAATATTATATTGATAAAGGAGTTAAGGGACTTTATGTAGGTGGTTCTTCTGGAGAAGGTATTTTACAAAATGAAGAAGAAAGAAAAAAAATGTTGGAAGCTGTTATGAGTGTTGCAAAAGGAAAATTAACTATAATTGCACATATTGGAGCAAATTCCACAATAGAATCTGTTAGACTTGCAAAACATGCTGAAAAATTAGGAGTAGATGCTATATCTTCTATACCTTGTGTATATTATGGCTTTTCTCCTAAAGCAATAAAAAAACATTATGAAACTATGATAAATGCAACTAGTCTCCCCTTTATAATTTACCACATACCACAAACAACTAGATTCAATATGCCTTTATCATTATTCAAAGAATTAGCAAAAAATGAAAAAGTTATAGGTATAAAATGTTCTAGTGAAAGTACTTATGAATTACAACAATTTAAATATCATGGAACTTTAGTAAAAAATCATGAATTTATTGTATTTAATGGTCCCGATGAACAATTCATTGCTGGTCGTATGATAGGTGCTGATTCTGGTATAGGTGGAACTTATGGTGTAATGCCAGAATTATTTATGAAAATGGATGACTTAATTAAGAAAAATGAAATAGAAAAGGCTAGAGAAGTTCAAAATTCTGTAAATGAAATTATTTCTTTACTTCTTTCTGGTCCTTCACTATATGCTGTATGTAAGTATATATTAGCTATGAATGGAATTAAAACAGGACAACCAAGATTACCTATGTTACCTATAGAAAGTAACGAAGACAAGGACTTATGTAAAAAAATTGATTCTTTAATCAAGTCTACTATAAATAAATATTGTAATTAAATTTAAGGCTAAGGAGATAAAATCCTTAGCCTTTATTATGATAAAAATTCTTTTATTCTTTGATTATTTCCTTTTAATATATTTTCAGGACTATCATCAACTTCAATATAGCCATGTTCCATGAAAATTATTCTATCTGATACATTCTTTGCAAAATTCATTTCATGTGTTACAACTATCATTGTCATACCTTCTTTTGCAAGCTCTATCATAATTTTTAAAATTTCAGTAACCATTTCTGGATCGAGTGCCGAAGTTGGTTCATCAAATAATAATATTTCAGGTTTCATACATAAGGCCCTTGCAATAGCAACTCTTTGTTTTTGCCCACCAGATAATTGCTTTGGTCTAGCATTTATAAAATCTTTCATTCCAACTTTCTCAAGATATTTCAGTGCTATTTCTTTTGCTTCTTTTTCGCTTTTATGTAAAACCTTTCTCTGAGCTAACATACAATTTTGTATTACATTCATATTTTCAAATAAATTAAAATTTTGAAAAACCATACCTACTTTTTGTCTATATTCTTCATTTGCTTTTATCTTTTCACCATGAAATAGTATTTGACCAGAAGTAATATCTTCTAATAAATTAATACATCGAAGTAAAGTCGATTTACCACTACCTGATGGTCCTATTATTGATATTACCTCTCCTTCATCAATAGAAAATGAAATATCTTTTAATATTTCTTTTGTTCCATATACCTTTTTTATTTTTTCAACTCTTAATATATTTTTCATAAAGTATCTCCATCCAATCTTTTTTCTAAATAATTTACTAATTTACTAAATATTGTAGTCAATACAAAATATATTAAACAAGTTATTAAAAATACTTCATAATATCTAAAATTAGTTCCTGCCACTTGTTTAGATATTGTATATAATTCTGTAACTCCTATTGCAAATAATACAGATGAATCTTTAATATTCACAATAAATTCATTCCCTATTGCAGGTAAAGAATTTCTAAATGCCTGAGGTAATATTATATACATCATAGTTTGCTTATGTGTAAAACCTAAAGATGTACTAGCTTCATATTGTCCCTTATCTATTGAAGTAATTCCTCCTCTTAGTATTTCAGAAATATATGCACCTGTATTAATAGATATTATAATCAAGGCTGCTGTTAATGGTTTTAGATTTATGCCTAAAATTTGTCCAAGTCCATAATAAAGTATCATTGCTTGAACTATCATTGGTGTACCCCTAAAAATTAAAATGTATAACCAATTTATAAATTTTAATACTTTATTGCCCCTGCTTGTATTAACTAAGGCTACTACCATTCCTATTAAGGTTCCAACTACTGTACCAAAACTTGCTAGAAAAAGAGTTATAAGAGTACCAACTAAATATTTTTTCCAATATGTTTGTAATATTTGTTTTGTCCATTGTAAAAAATTCATATTTTTTTGTCCACTTAATGGTTGTTGTGCTATCGCTTCTTCCATTAAACTATCTTTTTTTTCATCACTTATTTCACTCAAAGCTTTATTCACCTTATTTAATAGGGTCTTATTGCCTTTTTTCAAACCTATAGCAACATTTATTTCTTCCTTGTTATATTTAAAACCTTCATTTTGTTTAAATTCTATAAAATCTATATTAGGATCTGAAAATTTTGCAGATAAGGCACTTGGCTTTTCAGCTATATAGCCATCTATTTTATTTGAATTAAGTGCAACTATCATACTAGGAAAATTTTCCATAGCCGGTAATTTTTTTAAGCCTTTTATTTGACTTAATAGACTATAGTGTATAGTGTTTAATTGACCTGTTAATCTTGCAGTAGATAAGTCTTCTAATTTTTTTACCTTAGTATAATTTCCATTTTTTTTCACTACAATAACTATATCAGAATTATAATAAGCCTTCGTAAAATCTAAGCTTTTTTTTCTTTCCTCTGTTGGTGACATACCTGCTATTACCAAATCAATTTTATTTGAATTAACAGCTGGTCCTAATAATGAATCCCAATCACTTGGAACTATTTCCAATTTCATATTTAACTTTTCTGCTATTATTTTGGCTATTTTAACATCATAACCATTTGCATATCCAGTTGATATTTTAACTGCTCCATTTTCACCTGTTTCTTGAAACCAGTTAAATGGTGCATAACCTACTTCCATACCAACTCTTAAAACTTGTTTTTTTTCAACATTACATGCTATCAAACTCAATAACATAAATAATATTGCAATAATTTTTTTCAAGCTAATCCCTCCTATAAAAAAACTGATAGACTAGCTATCAGTATATAGGAATATACACTTGATAGCTCACCCATTTTCAATGGCAGTTATATGGGTATTTCCCATATTCCCAACTACTAACAATGCCTTGTTAGTGTTTCGGCATTATCTCCTTTCCAATAGTTCATAGATTGCCATCTCCCTACTGTACTATTATTTAATGCTCCTCTATCTAAAACTTGTATATATATTATCATTTTATTTTATTTTTGTCTATAAGGTTCTGGTGATGTTAATTCTAATGGTACATCCTTAATATTTGAATCATCATAGACAATACTACTAAATTTTACCCTCTTATTAACTGGGAATAATTCATATCTAAATAATAATGGTAAAAATCCTAGTTCATTTTCCATATAATTATCTTCCCATTCCCTTAAAGCTTTTGCTTTATATTCAGGATCTTTCAAACTTTGTGTTGAATTAACTTTTGCCATTAATTCATCATTTCTTTTTGAAGTTATTCTAGACATATTGAATTTTGCATTTCTTGCGTATAATCCATTAATATCCATTGAAGTTCCAACTGACCAACCTGCTAACCAAATATCATAACTATCTGAATTACTATCAAGTAAATCAAAGAATGAATTACCTTCAATTAATCTTCCACCTGTAAGTGAAACCTTTAAACCTACTTTTCTCCAATCTTGTATATATTTTTGTGATAATGGTTCTGCAATATCACCACTTGCAGGGAAAGCTAAGAATATTTCAAGTGGTTTTCCATTTTTATCTTCTCTTATTCCATCTCCATCTACATCTTTATATCCTGCTTTATCCAATAATTCATTAGCTTTTTCAGGACTATATTTAAATCTTTCCTTAGGTGTATATAGAGTTTCAAAAGCTGGTGGTATTACACCTGTAGCTCTAGTTTGTAATCCATTGAAAAAGCTTGTTGCAATTTCTTCTAAATTAACTGCATAACCCATTGCTTTTCTTAAATTAATATCTGCCATTTTCTTATTAGGATCTGTTACATTTTCTCCTTTTTTAGCATCCCAATGTCCTAAATTGAATCCTAAATATGAATATGATAATTGAGGTCTTCCTAAAACAACCAAATTATTCAAATCTTTATATTCACTATAAAGTGCTGTACCTGCTTGTTTATAATAATCAAATTCTCCATTTTTCATTGATGATAATAATGAATTGTCTGGTAATATCTTCATTATCATTTTGTCTACCTTAGGTATATTATTTGGTTTATAATAATTTTCGTTTGGTACATATTCAACACTTTCACCTGGTATTATTTGTTTAATCTTCCAAGGCCCTGCTCCAATTGGATGTAATCTTACTTTATCAGATTTTTCTAAATCCTTAACCGGAACATCTGCTAAATAATGTTTTGGAATTATTGAAGTAAAAATACCTCCACCTAAAGTACGAATAGTTGGACTTAATTCATAGAAATGTATCTTAACTACATTGTCATTTACTTTTTCCAATCCACTTATAGTTTTTGCCTTACCTTCATGAAATTCTTTCATACCTTTGATTTGTTCTAAACCTGAATCATATCTAACACCTGTATAATCAGGATTTCCTATACATTCATAAGTAAATATATAGTCATCTATAGTCATTGGTTGACCATCTTCCCATTTCAAATTATTTCTTAAAGTTACAGTAACTATTTTATTATCTACATCTATATCTATTTTTGCAAGTCCTCTATCATCTGCTATAAAATCCTTACCTGTTGTAAATAAAGGTGCACTTATAGGGTCTAAAAATGCAGTATCTACTACTGAATTAGCTAAAATTTCATTAAAAAGTCCCATAAAAGGTGATTGACTAACTACCGCTACCTTATATGTTCCTCCTTTAATTGCTTTTTCTTTAGATTCCCATGTTTGTGGAAATAGTAAATTTACCTTTTCAGCTTTAGCAGATTTTTTTTGCCCTGGTTGACAAGAAAAAAAAGCTGAAATACACATTATACTCATAATTATTTTGGATACCTTCATATGAATTTCCCTCCTACTTTCATAACTGTTAAGTTATTATACCCAAAAAAATGTGAAATGTAAAATATATTTTTTTTATGTAATCATTAATTTTATTTATACTTACTTTTTTATTCTCATAATGGTTTTTTCTTTGGTATTCCTACTTTTCTAGGATATTTTTTATCTGTTTTACCCTTTTTTTGTATTTCTATTACAACTCTTTCATCCTTTGAAAGTGGTAAATTAAATTTATGTATAGCCTTTATTTCTGATTTTAAAATACTAAGTGCATTTCTTGCTTGTTCTACTTCGCATATATTTTGTTTTTGTGCTAAAAATCTTCCATTAACTTTTAAAAAAGGAATTTCATATTCTAATATAACAGCTAAATTTGCTACTCCTCTACATAAACCAACATCAAATTTTTCTCTCATATTTTTTATTAATTCTTCTGCTCTTTCACTAGAAGTTTCAACATTTTTCAATTCTAAACTTTCTATAACTTCGTTAATAAAATCTATCTTTTTTTTAACTGAGTCTACTAATAGAAATTTTTTATCTTCATTTAATATTGCTAGTACTAAGCCTGGAAAGCCTGCCCCAGTTCCTATGTCAATTATTTTTTTATCATCTTCTTTAAGTAAATCATTTAAAAGCATAGAATCATAAAAATGTTTGTCTATAATTTCTTCTCTTTCTCTAATAGCTGTCAGATTCATTACTTTATTTTTTTCAATTAATAGTTCAAGATATTTTTCTAATTTCTCATTTAACATTTTAACCTACCATCTAAATACATTATCAATACTGCTATATCTGCTGGTGTTACACCTAAAATATTAGCTGCTTGTCCCAAATTATATGGTTTCTTTTCTTTTAATTTTTGCTTGGCTTCTCCTGTTATTCCCTTCATTGCATCATAATTGAAATCTTTTGGTATTTTCCATTCATCAAATTTTTTAGCCTTTTCTATCATTTGAGCTGCTTTTTTTATATATCCTTCATATTTTACAGTAACTTCAATTTGATATTCTATATCATCACGAAAATCTAGGTTATAGTCTACATTCATTTCTTTTACTATATCCTTTATATCTTGATAGCTAACCTTAGGTCTTCTTAAAAATTCTTTTAATGTTACACCACTTTTAGAACTTTCTTCATATTTTTCCAGTAATTTAGCAAAGGTTATATTACTTATACCTACATTTGTTTTATCTAAAAATTCTATTACTTCTTTTACAATTTTTTCCTTTTCTAATACTTTTGCATAAGTTTTTTCATCCACTAAACCTACTTCATATCCATATTTTGAAAGTCTTAAATCTGCATTATCTTCTCTTAGTATCAATCTATACTCTGATCTAGCTGTAAACATTCTATAAGGTTCTTCTATTCTTTTATTAATCAAATCATCTATCATAGTTGCAATATATGAACTATTACGATAAAGTATCAAAGGTTCTCTATTCATTAAAGCTAAACTTGCATTAATTCCAGCCATTAAACCTTGGGCTGCAGCTTCTTCATATCCACTGGTACCATTTATTTGCCCTGCTAAATATAGACCCTTAACCTTTCTTGTTTCTAAGGTATAGTCTAATTCTTGGGCTGATACAAAGTCATATTCTACTGCATAACCATATCTCATTATTTTAGCGTTTTCCATTCCTTTTATAGAATTAACCATATCTTGTTGGTAACTTGCTGGAAAACTTGTTGATAAACCACTGATATATACTTCTGTTGTATCAAAACCTTCTGGTTCTAAAAATAGGTGATGTGAGTCCTTGTCACTGAATCTAACAACTTTATCTTCTATTGATGGGCAATATCTAGGTCCTGTACTATGTATAGTTCCATTATACATAGGTGCTTTATCAAGATTATTTAATATTACCTCATGTGTTTTTTCACTTGTTCTTGTAATATAGCAAGATAATTGTTTTCTTTCTAAAATATCTTCATCTTTTGATGAAAAAGAGAATTTTAGTGCCTTTCCTTTTTCTCCAGGTTGTTCTTCAAGAATATCAAAGTTTATTGTTCTACCATCAATACGAGGTGAAGTTCCAGTTTTAAATCTTCTAACTTCAAGACCTAATTCTATTAATGACTTAGTTAAATCTTTAGCACTAAGTTCACCCATTCTTCCACCTTCTAAAATTTTATCTCCAACATATAGCAAACCATTTAAAAAGGTCCCTGTTGATAAAATTAATTTCTTTGTCTTAAATATTAAACCATTTTTAGTTTCTATACCCTTTATCACTTTATTTTCAGTTAGAATTTTTGTAACTATATCCTGAATTATATCCAAATTTTCTTGCTTTTCTACCGTTTTTTTCATATTATTAGCATAAACTTTTCTATCTGTTTGTGCTCTAAGTGATCTAACTGCTGGTCCTTTTTTAGTATTTAATATTCTCATTTGAATAAAACTTTTATCCATATTCTTAGCCATTTCTCCACCAAGAGCATCTATTTCTTTTACCAAATGACTTTTAGCAGGTCCCCCTATAGATGGATTACAAGACATTTCTCCAATATTATCTAATCTTATTGTAAACATTGCTGTTTTTTGACCTAATCTTGCACAAGCAAGAGCTGCTTCTATACCAGCATGTCCTGCACCAACAACAATTACATCATATTCTTTCATTTTACTAATTCTCCCATATCATTTAATTTCCCTAGAACTAGAACAGTATCACTTTCTTTGAATACATATTCTGGACTAGGTGTTTTCATTTCATCTGCATTCTTTATAGCTATAACATTAGCTGAAAATCTATGTCTTAAATTCAATTCAACCAATGTTTTTCCAACAAAGTTCTTAGGAACTTTTATTTCTACAATAGAATATTCATCAGAAAATTTAAAATATTCTATTACTGATGGTCTCATAATTGAATATGCAATTTTTTCACCTATTAGCTCTTCTGGATAAACTACCCTATCAGCACCTAATTTTTCCAAAACCTTTCCTTGGATTTTTGTTTCAGCCTTACAAATAATATTTTTCATATTTAATTCTTTTAACATCAAAGTTACCAAAATACTATCTTGTATATTATTCCCTATACAAACAAAAGCTCCATCAAAACTATCTTTTACTATATTTTTCAATGCATTTTCATCAGTTGCATTAAGAGTTATAGCATCTTCTACTATACCCTCATCTAATATTTTTTGTACTAATTCTTCATTAGAATCTAATGCTAATACAACATTACCATTTTCATATAAAGTTTTAGCTATAGCTCTTCCAAATTTACCTAAACCAATGACCAAATAATTTTTCATTTTCTCTCCTAACCTATTAATATTGTTTCTTCTGGATATTTATATTTCCCTTCTCTATATTTCTTTTTTGATAAGGCATACATTATTGTTAAAGGTCCTACCCTACCTATGTACATAGTCAATATTATTATTAATTTACTAATTATTGATAATTTAGCTGTTACGCCCATACTAAGCCCTACTGTTCCAAAGGCAGATATTAATTCAAATAGTAAAGGTAAAAATCCTTTTGAACTATCAAATATACTCATAATTATTATCATTACAAAAAGATAGAATAATGAAAGCATTAATATAGCACAAGCCTTATTAAAAGTTTGCCAAGATAATCTTCTTCTTCTATACTCTATATCTTCCCTACCTGTTATAGCATTCATAACCCCTAAGAGCAAAATACCTAAAGTTGTTGTTTTAAGACCCCCACCTGTTGAACCTGGTGATGCACCTATAAACATTAAAAATAGGTAAATAATTATTGTTGGTGTTGTCAAAGTAGCTAAATCTACAGTTTGAAACCCTGCTGTTCTCAAAGTTACACTTTGGAAATATGAACTTAATAATTTGTCATGCAAACTAAGATTACCTATTGTTCCTTTATTTGAATATTCTAATATAAAGGTCATAATAGCACCGAAGCAAATTAAAAATATTGTCATTGCTATTGCAAGATATGTACTTGTTGATAATTTTCTTCTTGTTTTTTTAATAACATTATATACATCAAGTATTGCTGCAAAACCTAAACCACCTAAAATTATTAATGAGGTAATTACAAAATTAATTAGAATATTCCCAGTATAATTTTCCATATTATTAGAAAATAGTGCAAAACCAGCATTACAAAAAGCTGATACTGAATGAAAAATTGAATATCCCACTGCTTGTATAAAAGGTAATTTTTTTGAAAATTCAAAAAATAGCAATACTGCTCCAACAAATTCTATCCCAAAAACCACTATAGATACATTTTTTAAATATCTTGGTATTTCTGTTAATATATTATAATTTATATCTTCACTTACTATCTTTTTCGTATAATAACCCATTTTTCTTGAAATGCTCAGTATTACCATTGATGATACTGTCAAGACTCCCAAGCCCCCTAATTGAATCAAAATAAGTATCACTATTTTACCAAAAATAGTATATGTTATACTTATATCATTAACAACCAAACCAGTAACACAAAGTGCAGAAGTAGCAGTAAATAAATTTTCTAAAAAATTACCACTCTTACCACTAATTTGTGCCAAAGGTAAGCAAAGTAACAATGCTCCTAAAAACATCATTATTGCAAATGATAATAGTATTAAAATATATGGGCTTAATTTAATTTTTTTCATATTTTACTCCACCATTATAGTCTTATAATTTGTATAAATAACTTGCCCTTTTTTTGCTCCATGTATTTTTTTTACATATTTTTTTAGGCAATAGTCAACAAGACCATAAGTCTTATTCTTTGAATTTTTAACTGCTAATTTTGCTGCATATTCTATAATATCGTCTGTAATATTAGTAGCTTTTATTATAACATGCGGTCCTGGTACATCTTTAATATGTAACCAGAGATCATTATATTTAGCAATTTCAAATGTTAGTTTATCATTTTCAAAACTATTTCTACCAACATAAATTATTGCATCCTTATATTCCACAGAATATAGCTCTCTTTTACTTTGTTTTGTACTTCTTATTTTATCTTTCTTTATTATACCTAGTTCTTTTTCTATTTCTTCCAAACCTAAAATATCATTTTCTATTTCAACATAATGTTGTTGTTCAATAAAATATTCTAACTCTTTTTTTAGCTCTTCTTTTCTTTTATTTAATATTTCAATCGTTCTTTTACCTTTTGCATATTTTTGATAAAATTTTTCTACATTTTTTGAAGGGCTCAAACTATTATCTAATTTAATTGTTATATTCTCATTTGTATAATAATTCAACAAAGTAATTTCTTGAGTATTTGACTTTATTTTATATAAATTGGCTAAAAGAATATCAGCCTTTTGCTTATATATTTCATAATTTAAATTTTTAGTTATATCTTTATCTATCTTATTTTGTATACTCTTTATTCTCTTTATATTCCCCAAAACAAATTTCAATATTTTTCTTTTCTTATTCTCTACACTACTTATACTACTATTTCTTAAAAAATATTCAGTTAAAGCTTCATTTAAACTAGAAAATTTTTCATAAGGCATATCTAAAAATTTATTATATGTCAAAAGTCCATTTGAAAATATTAAGGCTTCATAAGTTTTTTCAAACTTTTCTAGTTGTTCATTGGGTAATTTTGCCATATATTTCCCATATTTATTTACAGGCTCTGGAAAAATATAATTAGAATTTGCTATATTTTTTCTTTTTGTTTTCAAATGTACATACATATTTGCCAAAATCATTCTATTTTTATCTACCAATAAAACATTTACTTCTTTACCTAATAATTCATAAATTAATTCATATTTTTCTAACTTTCCAACTATATCCATTTTTTCAAGCTTAAAACAAATTATTCTATCATCTTTTTTTGCATATACTTCCCTTATATATCCCCCAATTAAATATTTTTTTAATTTAAGTATAAAAGAACTTGTATATTCTGTATTTCTTAATTTATTACTACTCAAAAAAACTATAGCTGTTAAGCTATTATCAAAATATATGTTTTTTTTGCCACAAAAAATAGAAAAAGAATTTTTGTCATATGCATTTATCTTATTTATCCTATTTCCCTTCAAATTCTCATTCAATTCATTAGCCAAAAATTTTATTCCAACTGTATCTAAATATATCATCTTTTTTCCTTTTTAATGCAAAAAATATATTGTCCTTCTTCTTTTGTCAAAACTTTTTTCTTTTTATCTATTAAAATAGTTAAAGTATTTTCATTTTTTTCTATAAGCTTTATTTCTCTACCTATTGTAATTTTTTGAGTTATAAAGGAATTTAAAAGTTCATCCGTAGCCTTAATGTCATATATAATAAGCTTATTATTCAACTTACATTGACTAAGCATAGTAGGTTCTATATCTTTTTTCAAAAAATATAGATTAGTTATTAATTTTTGTAAGACTTCAGAAAATACTTTTAATTTTTTTTTGTCGACATCTTCTAGAATATTAGTCAATACATTTTTATCACTCTTTGTGTAATATTTAAAGGCTAACTCTCCTTTGGTAGTCAAATTAACCCTTACTTTTCTTCTATCATTTTCAAGTTTTTCACGAAAAATAAATTTTTTCATTTCTAATTTACTCAGTGCTTTTGATAAACTACCAATTGTAATATCCAATTGATCTGCCAAATCATTAACAGTTGTATCCTTTTCACCTACTAAGCAAATAATATGAACTTCATTAGCTGTCAAACATCTTATACCCTTATCCACATTAGCTTTTTCAACTTTGTGATATAGATTATAGAAATCCTTTATATACTCTTCTATATTTTTACTCATCTTTTAAACTTTCTATTCTTTGCTTATAATCTCCTGAAAATACATATGAACCTGCAACTATGACATTAGCTCCAGCCTTTCTTACTAATTTAACTGTTTTGTCATTTATTCCACCATCAACTTCTATATCAATATTAGGATATAATTCTCTTAATTTTTCTATCTTAGTTAAAGCTTGAGGTATAAACTTTTGACCACCAAATCCAGGATTAACAGACATAACTAATATCATATCCAAGGCATAAGCAATATTTTCTACTGTTGATATTGGTGTTGATGGATTAAGAGCTACACAAGCTTTCACTCCATAAGACTTAATCAAATTAACAACCCTATCCAAATGTTTAGTAGCCTCTGCATGAATAGTTATACTATCTGCCCCTGCTTTAACCATATCTTCTATATATCTTTCTGGATTAGTTACCATCATATGTATATCAAATATTAATTTTGTATGTTTTCTTATTGCAGCTATAAGCCCTGCACCAAAGGTAATATTAGGAACAAAATCACCATCCATTACATCAAGATGTAAATGTGTTGCTCCTGCCTTTTCTATTGCTATTACTTCATTTTTTAAATCACTAAAATCTGCTGATAATAAAGATGGTGCTATACTAAGACTTTTCATATATATTCCTCCTTGTTTCATAGACTAATTATATCATAAATGTACTAACTAAAAAAGATGCCAAAGGCATCTTCTTTCTACCAAACATATTTAATATTTAAATTTGTATTAACTACACTGTCAATATAGTTTTTATTTTTAAAGCTATTTTTAACATCAGCTTCTACCCTAAATGTAAACTTATCTATAGGCTTGTATTCAATAGCAACCTTAGGACTTATATTATACTCAATTTCAGGAATTTTCTTAAAGTCTACCTCATCAACCTTAACCATTCCGCCAACTTCGGGTATTAAGTATAGGAAAGGTGCAACAGCAACTCTATAATTCATCGCTAATTCAAGTTTAGAAAGAGCATACATTTCAATAACTCTCTCATCATCCTTTTCTTTTTCCTTATATGCACCACCAGCAATTAAATTACCTTCAAATCCAAAATCATTCTTTTTATACTTAAGTCCCAATTTAGTTCCAAAATAAAATTCATTAGAAACAACTTTATAAGGATTTACCTTATGATGTTCTATAATTTTATCCTTATTTTTCAATTTATCTTCTTTCTCAGCTTTAGCTTTTTCTAAAGTCAAGTTATTTTTATCCACCTTTTCAATTTCTGCCTTATTAACTTCAACTTCTTTTTTCTTTTCAGCAAGTTCAGAACTAAGTTGATCTTTTTTATTGAAATCCTCTTCTACATCTGCTTTATCTTTATTTAATTTTTGTATTTGAGCTTCATGTTCTCTTTCTTTAACTTCCATATCTTGTTGTAAAGCATTCAACTCATTATTTTTAGAATCATAGTTCTCTTCAGCTTGTTCAAACTGTTGTTTTGCAGTTTCATATTCATTTTGTTTTTCTGTTAGTTCTTGTCTTTTAGTTTGAATTTCTTGTTGTTTTTTTATTTTTTCTTTTTCTTTATCTTCATGCTCTTGTTCTTTTTGCTCTTTATTTTGCAATTTAATTTTTAATTGTTCTTTTTTTTCTTCTATCTGTCTTACTATTTGTTCTTGATCTTTTTTTAATGATTTAGATGTTTCTTCGTTTCTCATTAATTTTCCGTCAATTTCTCCAATTTTTGCTAAATCTTCATGGTGTTTTCCTATCAATTTATATCTATCCCTATTTGCTTTTTCTCTTTCTTCTTTACTTCTATTATTATCTTCGGATATGTCATTAAGCCTTTTTTCTTCTTCATCAAATTTTCTATTTATTTCATCTAAAGCTTTTTTTGCTTCTTCTATTTTTTTCTTTTCTGTTTCATTAGCTTGTATTTTTTCTTCTATTTCTTGTTTTTGATTTTCAATATTTTCTTTTTCTTTTTCTAAAGAACTATATTCTTGTTCTGCTTGTTCTTTTGCAGTTTTTGCTTCTGTTTCTTCTCTTTGTGCATTAGCTAAATCTTGTTCTAATTTATTTATATTTAATTCTTGCTTTTTCTTATCTAATTCTTTTTCTGCTTGTTCTTGTTTAGTTTCTTTTTCTTTTTTTTCAGTTTCTGCTTGTTGTAATTTTTGCTTTATTTCATTTACTTGAGATTCTTGATCTTGTTTTTGTTTTTCATATTCAGTATTAATTTTATTAATTTTGTCATCTATATCTTTTTTTGCTTGCGAAGCATTATTTGCAATCTTCAATTTATTTTCTAATTCAGTTACTTTATCGCTTAACTCTTTCTTTTTTTCTAGTAAAGGAACAACTTTTTCTAGCATATTTATTCTATCTTCTAATTGCTTTATTTTATCTGTTTTTTCTTCAGTGTGTTTTGAGTATATGTGTTGAAATAGAAGGTCTGCTATGAATTCAACATTTTCATTCTTATATTTTGTTTCTAATTTATATGCATGTGATATTGCCTTATAATCTATACTTTCTGATTTTTCAGTAAGTATATTTTTATATTTTAAGTCCTTACCATTAACTGTAGGATTTATCGTACTTTCTAAACTTATTTCCAAGTCATTTTTAGGCATATAGCTTAATTTTGTATTTAGTTCTAATTGAGTTTCAAATGAATATTTACTTCTTATCCTCGCATTAACACCCATATATCTTGGTGTTGTATATTGAACATAGGCTGTACTCGATTTGAATTCTGTAAAATTATTTTTAGCTACTAAATTAGTTCCTATTCTAAAACCTGCAGCACCAAACTCTGCATTAATTCCAGTTTTCTTAGACTTAAATGTATTCGTGTTTATGTTGTATTCATTAATATTAAACGCTTCTACCATTCCTTCTGTACTTGCATATAGTGTAGAAGCTATAAAAATTGATAATATCATAGTTTTTTTCATCATAGTTCTCCTTTTTTTGTGAAAATCAACAAATTATATCAATTTTTTTATTTAATTTTGTTTTTTTTACAAAAAAATAATATCCCTTTATTTAACCTAAGGGATATATTTATTAAATTATAACAATATCTATTGAATTAATTTAAACTTTACTTTTTTAACTATAATTCAAATAAAAGGTAGTTCTTTCGAACTACCGTTATATTTACTATTTAGCCATCAAAGTTTGTTGTGAAGTTACTGCTGTTGGATGTGGACCCAAATCAGTATTATCATACTTACAAGTTTCAAATTTAACTCTCTTATTAATTGGGAATAATTCATAACTAAACCATAGTGGTAAGAATCCTAATTCATTTTCCATGTAGTTATTTTCCCATTCCTTAATAGCATTTAATCTATATTCAGGATCTTTTAATGCTTCTAATGAATTTACTTTATCAATTAATTCATTATTTCTTGCTGATGCAAGATTAGCAATATTGAACTTAGAATGATTTCCATATATTCCATTTAAATCTAGAGAACTTGCTACTGACCAACCTGCCATCCAAATATCGAAGCCTTTATTATTTGATTGTAATTTTTCAAAGAAACTATTAGATTCAAGTAAACGACCTCCTGCAAGGCTAACCTTCAATCCTACTTTTCTCCAGTCTTGTATGAATTTTTGTGTTAATGGTTCTGCAATATCTCCACTTGCTGTCATACCAAATATTATTTCTAATGGTTTTCCATTCTTATCTTCTCTTATTCCATCTCCATTTACATCTTTATATCCAGCCTTGTCTAATAATTCATTAGCCTTTTTAACATTGTATGTTATGCTTGGTTTTGAATTATATATACTTTCAAATACAGGTGGTATAACTCCAGTTGCTCTTGTCTTTAGACCACTATAGAAACTATTTATTACTTCTTCTACATTCAAAGCATATCCCATAGCTTTTCTTAAATTAATATCTGCCATCTTTTTATCTGGATCTGTTACATTTTCTCCTTTTTTAGCATCCCAATGTCCTAAATCGAAACCTAAATATGAGTATCCTAATTGTGGTCTTCCTAAAACAACCAAATTATTAAAGTCTTTATATTCTTGATATAGATCTGAAGGAACACTAGAATATTCATCATATTCACCATTTTTCATTGATGATAATAATGCATTATCTGGCAATATTTTTTTAATTAAGCTATCAACTTTTGGTATTTCATCTTTCTTATAGTAATATTCATTTGGTACATATTCTATACTTTCACCAGGAACTATTTGTTTTATCTTATATTGTCCTGCACCAACAACTTTTAATCTTGTCTTTTCAGATTTTTCTAAATCTTTAACTGGCACATCTTTTAAATCGTGCTTAGGTGCTATGAAAGATAATAGACCTCCACCACCATTATATACAGCAGGACTTAATTTATTAAAGTGTATTTTAACAGTTGTATCATTTACTTTTTCTAAACCACTAATAGTTTTTGCCTTACCTTCATGATAATCTTTTATACCATTTACTTGTTGAACACTTTCATCATATCTAACACCTGTATAATCAGGGTGTGCTACTACTTCATAAGTGAAGATATAGTCATCTATAGTCATAGGTTGACCGTCATCCCACTTCAAATTAGGTCTTAATGTCACTGTAACTACTTTATTATCGACATCTACATCAATTTTAGCAAGTCCTTTATCACTAACCTTGAAATCCTTTCCTGGCACAAAAAGTGGAGCGTCTATTGGTCCGCTAAATTCTCCATCTAATGCAGTAGTTTGAATTAAAGGACTAAGTAAACCACTAAATGATGTTGAGCTTGTAACACCTACCTTAAAAGTTCCACCCTTAATTTCTTTTTCTTTTGATTCATAAATTTGTGGGAATAATAATTTTAAATTTTTACTTCCCATTTCTGATCTTCTTTTACCTGGTTGACATGCTACTAAAGACCCAAGCAAAAGTACTGTTGCTAATTTTGTCCATATTCTTTTATTCTTCATACATTTCCTCCTCTATTTTATATCAAGTATGACTTCGTACGGCTTATGATCAGATAAGTTTAAGTCTAAAAATCTAGCATCTAACACCTTAATATCAGGGTCTTTGCTAGTAAAAATATAGTCTATTCTTTTTTCATCTTTATTATTATAGGTATCATTAAATTTTTCTACTATTTTCTTATATTCTTTTGTACTAGGTAATAAATTAAAATCTCCACATATAATTTTCATATCCCCATTAATATATGTAGCTACAGTTAATAAATCATCTACTTGCTTTGCATTATCTTCTATATCATAGGTTAAATGCGTATTAAATATGCATAAATTTTTTGAAAAAATAGATTTATTAAATTTAGCTACTATAAGCTGTCTTTTTTCTTTAGCTGTTTCTGAATTTATCAATTCTTTAGTATAGATTTCGTCTACAGGATATTTTGATATAAAAGATATCCCGAACTCTCCAGCTTGAAAATCTAAAGCTTTTTTAAAATAGTAATACTTATATCCTAATCTATCTGCAACTTCTTTGGTAAAATCTAAGAAATTACTTCTAAAAGTTTCTTTATCAACTTCTTGAAATGCCAAAAAATCTGGGCTATATTTTTTTAAACTATCTGCTAATTCAATCGGATCAGTAAGTCTTCCTCCATATAGATTATAGCTTATAACTCTGAATTCTTTTGTATAAGTCAATAATGATACGAGTAATAAGAATAATATAAGGATTTTTTTCAACTCTCCCATCTCCTTTTAATTAACATGATAGCACATTTTAATAAAAAAATAAAGGTAGCAAGTTTAAACTTACCACCTATAAATTCATTATTTATTTAATTTATTTTATCATAGAAATAAAATACTCATGAACCTTAGTATTTTCTGTTAATTCTGGATGATAAGCTGTTGCAAGCATATTTTTTTGTCTAACTGCAACTATATTACCATCAACCTTTGATAAAATTTGCACATTATCTGCTACTTTTTCAACATAGGGTCCTCTTATAAATACCATTGGAACTTCACCTATACCTTTGAATTCTTCCACTGTTCTAAAACTTCCTAATTGTCTTCCATATGCATTTCTTTTTACTTCTATATCCATCAATCCAAAATGAACTCTTTTATCATTAGATATTTTCTTTGCCAAAAGTATCATTCCAGCACAAGTTCCAAATACACAAAGTCCTTTTTCTATTCTTTGCTTTAATTCTGTAAATAAATCCAAATCATGTAATAATTTACCCATTGTTGTACTTTCGCCACCAGGTAATATCAAACCATCAAAATGTTTTTCCAAATCTTTTTTATTTCTTATTTCAAAATATTTTACACCTAATTTATCTAATATTTTTTCATGTTCTAAAAAAGCCCCTTGCAAACTTAAAATTGCAATCACCATTTTTATATACCTCTTTCAGCCATAAGTATTTTTATTTCATTTTCATTAATACCTACCATAGCTTCTCCTAAATTTTCTGATATTTTTGCAAGAATTTCAGGTTTGTTATAATTTGTTACTGCTTCTACTATTGCTTTTGCTCTTATAGCTGGATTTCCTGATTTAAATATTCCTGATCCAACAAATACTCCTTCTGCTCCTAATTGCATCATAAGTGCTGCATCTGCTGGAGTTGCTATACCACCAGCTGCAAAATTGACAACTGGTAACTTACCATTTTTATGTACATAAACTAATAAATCATATGGAACTTGTAATTCTTTTGCATAGAAATATAGTTCATCTTCATCCATATTTTGTACTGTTCTTATTTGTTCTGTCATTTTTCTCATATGTCTTACTGCTTGAATAATATCTCCAGTTCCTGGTTCTCCCTTTGTTCTTATCATTGAAGCTCCTTCATTTATTCTTCTTAATGCTTCTGATAAATCTCTTGCTCCACAAACAAAAGGTACTTTAAATTTTCTTTTATTTATATGCAACTTGTCATCTGCTGGAGATAACACTTCACTTTCATCTATATAATCTATTTCTATTGCTTCTAATATTTGTGCTTCTACAAAATGCCCTATTCTTGCTTTAGCCATAACTGGTATAGAAACAGCTTTTTGTATACCCTTTATCATTGCTGGATCACTCATACGAGAAACTCCTCCAGCCGCTCTAATATCAGCTGGTATTCTTTCTAAGGCCATTACTGCACAGGCCCCTGCTTCTTCTGCAATTTTAGCTTGTTCTGGTGTAGAAACATCCATTATAACTCCACCTTTTAACATTTGAGCTAAATTCTTGTTTAACTCATATCTTTCTTCCATTAGAAAACCCCCTACTTAGAATAAAATCTTTTTATAACCTCACCATATAAAGGTTGGTTAACATTTATTGATTTAAACCAATTATCTAATTCTTTTTCATACTCTTTTACTGCCATAGTTTGCACTTCTTTATTGTATCTATCTTGCATTGCAAAAGCTTTTTTTTCTATTCTAGGTTTCATTGTACCAGCTTTTGCTTCAGATGTAGGTACACCTATTGTTAATCCTAAAGCAATATATGTATCTTTTGGTAAACCAAGTATTTCTGCAATCTCCTCTGTTGCTTGTTTAACTCCTCCTATTATGGTACAACCATAGCCCTTTTCCATTGCCGCATAATTAAGCACCATTGCCATTATACCAGCATCTGTAGCTATAACATCTCTCAATCTTTGTACATCATCGGTTAATTTTTCTCCAACACTTTCAAGATAAACTCTATCTCTATAAAAATCACCAATTATTGATACAAAAACTGAACAATCTGAAATTTGTGCTTGTCCTCCACTTAAATGAGCAATTTTTTCAATAATATCCCTATCTTTTGTATAAATCAAACTTATTTGTTGCCCATTAACTGAACTAGGTGCTCTTCTTGCCAATTCAATTATTTCTTCTAAATCTTCATCTCTAACTTCTTGCTTTGTAAATTGTCTAATAGATTTTCTTTGTTTTATAGCTTCTATTATATTCATTCACTTACCCCTTACCAAATATTAACTCTTTTTTTAGGTTCTAAATACATTTTATCTGTTTCTTTTATATCAAAGGCCTTATAAAATTCATCTAAATTTCTTGGTTGTATATTGGCTCTTAATTCTCCTGGTGCATGTACATCTATTTTAATAATCATGTCCATATATTCTGGTCTTGCTTTTATTCTCCATATTCTTGCCCAATTTATGAAAAAGTCTTGATAATTATTTTCACCACTATTTTTCAATGCTTCTAAGGCACAACTTAATCCACCAGCATCTGCTATATTTTCAGATACTGTCAATTTACCATTTATCTTTCCTTTTCCAAAAGCTATTCCATCGAACAATTCTATCATTGCTTTTGCCTTATTATCAAAGATTTCATAATCTTCCTTTGTCCACCAATTCTTCATGTTACCTTCAGCATCAAATTGGCTTCCATTATTATCAAAAGCATGTGAAATTTCATGTCCTATTACTGCCCCTATACCTCCATAATTTTCACTCTTACTTTGGTCTAGACTATAGAATGGCTTTTGTAATATCGCAGCTGGGAAACATATATGATTTAATGAAGGATTATAGTATGCATTAACTGTATTTGAACTCATTCCCCATTCTAATCTCTTTACTGGCTTATTCCATTTTTCAAGAGCATGTTTCACAAATATTTCTGTCATTTTTATTGTGTTATTAAAGAAAGTATCATTTTCATCTACTTTTAACTTATTATATACTTCATCATATATTTCAGGATATCCAACTAAAATTTCTAAAGTTTCTAATTTTTTAATAGCATATTTTCTAGTTTCTTCCTTCAACCAAGTATTTTCATTAAGTCTTTTTTCATAGACTTTTATCATACTTTCAACCATTTCTTTTACATCTTTTTTTGCTAATTTTCCAAAATATTTTTCCCCATAATATACACTTATTACTTCAGAGAACATAGAAGTTGCATGATAGTATGCATATTTTTCTATAGGCAATTCCTTGCTTGTTCCAGACAAGGCTCTACCATAGATTCCTCCTAATTGTTTTAGTTCACTTGTTAGATTTGAACTTTCACCTAGTATCAATTTAATTATAAGCCAACTTTTGATTAATTCAAAATTATTTTCATTAACAAATTCATTATATGCTTCATAAAATACAGGTTGTTCAACTATTATTTTTTCTGGTTTAGCTTCTATTAATTCAAAAACTATTTTTTCAAAATTTAAAACTTTAGAATATTTATTTACTTCTTCCATAGTTCTAGGATTATTTAATTTTGGATAATCTGCTAATTCTACTGAAGTCTTGATATATTTTGCCATCATTTTATCGAAAGTTATAGTATTATTAATTAATTTTTCTTTTTCTTCTTTTGAATAAGAGTAAATGTCTAAAATCTTATCTAACATTCCCTTATAGACTTCTATTAATCTTTTTCCATCTTCATTATTTTCATCATAGTAACCTTTTTCTGGTAAAATAATTGAAGGTATTCCTAAATATAATACATTTGTAGTTGCATCTGACATATCTGGATATACTGAAAAATCATAAAGTAAGTCAAAACCTTTTAAAGTCCATTCTTTATTAAGTTCTTGTAAATCTGAAAAATCTTTTAATTTTTCAATTTTTTCTATATATTTCTTTATATCCTTAAGACCATCTTTATTTCTTGTTTTGAAATCTTTTGTCATATTATAATATTTCAAAAATTCTTTCATTTGAACATCTTTAGGATCTTTTAATTCATTAAAATCCTTTATTAAAGTATCTTCTACACCTATAACTAAGTCTGTAAATCCACCTATTCTTGGTCTATCCTCAGGTATAACTGCTTTTTTTAACCATTCTCCATTAACTGCTGCATATAAATCATCTTTTATTAAATCTTTTTGTATCATATATTCATCTCCTTATTCAATTTTAGTATCATTGCTGATTTAGGATTAATTTGTATGCACATTTCACCCTCTATTTTTGTTTTTATCTTATTATTAGTTAATAAATCAAGAAATTCTTTATTCATATGATAAGTTTTAAATGTAACTTTTTGACTTTCAAATGAATTATTAATTACACAAATTATTGAAGTTTTCTTATCATATCTTTCATAAATTATTATATCTTTTTCATCATCTGCTAAAATTTCTTTGAACTTACCATAAACTAAAACCTTATTATTTTTTCTTATTGCTATTATCTTTTTATACCAAGCTAATAATTCAAGATCTGGTTCTTGTTTATATATTTCACCCTTATTAATATATGACGGATTTTTTTCATCATCATACATATATTCGTCCCATAGCATAGGTTTTCTGCAATAAGGATCTGTTGCTCCCCACATTCCTACTTCGTCTCCATAATAAAGCATAGGTGCACCTATATAAGTCATTTGAAATACTGAAATTAATTTAAGTATTTGCTTTGGCTTAATTTCTGAATGCAACCAATCTATGGTTGTATTTGGATGATAATTAGAAGCAAGATCTGGTCTTATACCATTATATCCCTTTTCTAATTGTTTTCCTTCTTCAATATCTCTACCAATTCTATCATTTACTATTCTTGAATAAAGTCTATCTGTATCATGTGAACCATTCAAATTTTGCATAGCTTGTATAGCTTGATAAGGATACCAAGTTCTTTTTTCTCTTAACTCATTGAAAAAATCACTAGCTTTCAATTTGTAGCAAACACCACCAAATTTTGATTGATTAATGAAATATCCTATAACGGCTTTTAGCCATTCATAATTCATTACTGCGTCAAATTTTTCACCTTTTGAAACATCTTCTCCTGCATTAACCCATATTTCTCCAGTAATATATGAATCTTTTTTGCAGCCTTTTACTACTTGTCTGAATTCTTTCCAAAAGTCTTGATTTTCTAAACAGTTAGGTACATCTAATCTCCAACCATCTATACCATCATCATAACTATAATCATCACTAGCGACTCCATCTGGTCCTAACATCCACTTTGTTACTATATTAAATATATATTCTTTGTAATCTATATTAAATGTATCAAACTCTGGTAAAGTTCTAAACCCTGCCCAACAAGTATAATCTATATTATTTTTGTTGTATATAAGAGTTTTGTATGCTTCTTCTTCTGTCATATCATCAGTTATCGGCTTATAATTCGTAAAATCTATATGTCTATACCACTTTGCATATTTTGAATCTTTTCCTTGTGCCAATGCCAATTCAAAACTCCAATGTCTTTCACTACTATGATTGAATACTCCATCAAAAATTACACGAATTCCATTTTTATGAAATTCTTTTATTAGATCTACCATTATCAAATCAGACTCAGTCCAAACCCAAGTTTTAGGATCTTCTGTTTCCAAATATCCATTTTTCCCTTTATTTTTACCAACTAATTGAACATCTAGTAGTTTTAATTCTGAGTTATGCTTCGCATTTTTACCTAAAACATCAATATATGTTTTTTGTGTATCGCAAATATATACTCCATGTTTTTCACCTGTGGTTCTTATAGTACCAAAATCAGGCGATATATGTCTAAAATCATTTGATCCATACTTATGATTTTGATAAGAAAAAAATACTGGATTTAGCCATACTGCATTTATTCCTAATTCTTTCATATAGGGGATTTTTTCCTTTATTCCAAGTAAATCTCCTCCATACATTCTTGCATATTTAAATTCATAAGCTTGATCTTGTTCTGCTATTTTTTCCCAATTAGTTTTATCGCTGAAATCAGAAGTCCATCTATTTCTATCAAATTTTGCTAATTGTATATTATTTAATTTCCACTTATATGAATTTATAAATTTATATTCATGCAATCTATTTATGCTAAAACTTTCAGGTCCCAATTCATTAAAAATGGGATCATTATATGGATCTGCATTGTAATATCTATCTGGAAAAATATTATACCATATAGCTTCTTTCGTCCAAGCTGGAATATAGAAAAAATTAGTTATTGTGTCCTTATTTAGGCTTATATTTTCTTCTTTTTTTTCAAAAAATAAATCATTTCCATCAAAATATGCCTTTTTATTCGCATCTTCCAAAATAAAAACTAAATCTTCTTCAAAATTTTCATTATCAAAAGATACTATTCTTTTAAAATAATCAAAATGATTTGTATAATCACTGAATCTTTCTAGCTCTTTTATTATTTCTAATTTTGTTTTCTTATTTTTTAAACAAATATATACTCTTTGTACATCATGTAATTGTGTTCTTAGAGTGAATTCATATTCAATATCTGATATCTTATTAATATCATAAGCTATAGCTCTAATATTATCTGCTTTATCTAAAGGTTCATAAACAAATTTCCCTGTCCCAAGTTTACCTTCTTCAAATAATCTACCATTTTCACCAACAGTTAATCTTCTATTATTTCCTTCTTCCCATACACCATTTATTATATATTTATACTCATAATATCCATTATGTAAGTCTAGTACAGTTTCAACCTCAGTATCACTTTTTATTGTGCATGATGAATAATCTGCTTGCCAATTATTGAAAGTTCCTGCTACAGCAATTTTATCTATTTTTTTAGAAAATTTGGTCACAAATTTTGTAAATTTTGTTTTAGTTATACGAAATTTTCTTTGATTCATGTCTATTTCAATAGAAATATCTATATTTTTTTGAAAACCTGTTATAGGTTTAGGTCGTGAATTTTCTTCTAAATATGCCTCAAATATATTAACAAAAGGTGCAGTATGTGAATATACTACACTAAAATTTTTCCCTTCTGTTACTACATAAAAAGAATAAGAACCACTTTCTATTCTTTCACTTTTATATTTATATATACCATTTATTCCTTCAAGCTTAACTTCCTTATATGGTTTATTTTCTTTCAGAATATATAATTGCATACTATTCCTCTTCCAATCTCTTGAATATAGCTTCAGTTTCTTTTTCATATCCAGGTTTTTTAAGTAGGGCAAACATATTTCTCTTATATGCTTCTACTCCAGGTTGGTCAAATGGATTAATTCCATTCATATATCCAGATATTCCTACAGCCTTTTCAAAGAAATAGAATAAATATCCCAAATTATATTCATTAGCTTTTTCAATTTCTATTTCCATAATAGGCACTTGTCCATCATAATGTGCTAAAGTAACCCCTTTACAAGCCATCTTATTTACATAATCAAGGCTCTTACCTGCTATAAAGTTTAAACCATCCAAGTTTTGTTCATCTTTTTCAATATATATATCATGTTCAGGTTCTTTTATACTAATTACTGTTTCAAACATCATTCTTCTACCTTCTTGAATAGATTGACCTATTGAATGTAAATCTGTAGAAAAATCAGCTGATGTTGGATAAATACCTTTAAAATCCTTACCTTCTGATTCAGCAAATAGTTGTTTTAACCATTCAGAAATATAGTGTAATCTAGGTTCATAATTTACAAATATTTCCATCATTTTACCTTTTCTATAAAGAATATTTCTTAAAATTGTATATTTCATTGCTGAATTTTCTTCATAAGGTTTTTTGAAGTCTAAACTTGCTTCATAAGCTCCCCTCATTAATTCATCTATATTTATACCAGCTGCTGCTATAGGTAAAAGTCCAACTGCTGTTAATACTGAAAATCTTCCACCAACATTATCTGGCACAACAAAAGTTTCATAACCTTCCTTATCTGCTAAAACTTTCAATGCTCCTTTTTCCTTATCAGTTGTTGCATATATTCTTTTTGCAGCTTGTTCTTTACCATATTTTTCTTCTAATATTTTCTTAAATATTCTAAATGCTATTGCTGGTTCTGTAGTAGTTCCTGATTTTGAAATTACATTTATAGAAAAATCTTTATCTTTTACTAATTCTATTATGTCATGTAAATAATTAGAGCTTATACTTGTTCCTACAAAATATATTTCAGGTTTTTTAGTTTGATTATAGTAAGTTGGTAATAAAAATTCTATTGCTGCTCTAGCTCCTAAATAAGACCCTCCTATACCTATTACCACTAATGCTTCGCTATCTTTTCTAATTTTTGCAGCTGCTTTCTTTATTCTTTCAAATTCTTCTTTATCATAATCTCTTGGTAAATCTATCCAACCAAGAAAATCATTACCTTGTCCCTTAGCCTCTTCTAAAATTTCTTTTGCAGTATATGCAAAAGGTTTCAATGCTTCTAATTCACTTTCTTTTATTGCATTTTTTGTGTACTTGTAATCAAATCTCATCTTTTCTAGCTCCTTTTCTAAAATTTTTATATAATCTTCAATTTCCCTTTTTATATTAACAATCAAATATGAAAAAACATCTAATACAACTGATCTTTTCTTATACTCATAAGTTATATACAATTTGCATTTTCCAGCTGTTATTTCTTTTATTTCAAAATCTACACCTATTTTCTTAGTCTTATCTTCCATAAAAATTGAAATTTTTTCATATTTTTTTTCTTTCAACCAAACTTCTATAAGTTTTTCATTTCTAAAAACAACTTTTCTTCTTGTCTTTATTATCGCCTTATATATTTCCTCTTTATTATACTTCAAGGTATAATCAAATTTAGCATATTCCATTTATATATCCTATCAATAAAGCTATATCATTATGTGTTACCCCACTTATACGACTAGCCTTAGCTATACTCTCAGGTCTATAGTATTTCAAACTAGATTTTGCTATATTACTAATACCTTTTATTTCATCATAAACTATATCTTCTGGTATCTTCATATTTTCTAATTTCCTATATTCCTCTATTTGTTTTTTTTCTCTTTCAATAAAATTAAAATACTTTGCGTTTATAACTACCTGCTCTATAACTATTTTATCTAAATTTTTAATTTCCACAAAATTCGCTAGATTAGTGTAGTTAATTTCTTGTCTTCCTAAAAAATCAAAGGCAGTCATAGGACTTGACATTGAAACCTTTTCATCTATCTTTTTTAATTTTTCATTAGTTTCTTTGCTAGGATATATTTTTATAGACTTTAATCTTGAAATTTCTTCTTCTATTTCTTTTTTGCATTTTTCCAAATAAGCTATTTTTTCTTTAGGAAATATTCCTATTTCTTTTGAAATTTCTAATAATCTTAAAAAAGTATTATCCTGTCTTAAAGTTAGCCTATATTCTGCTCTTGATGGCAATACCCTATAAGGTTCTGGAGTGTTTTTGGTAATAAGATCATCTATCATAACTCCAATATATGCTTCATTTCTATCTAAAATAATTGGACTTTTACCTAATATTTTTCTACTTGCATTAACTCCAGCTAAAAAGCCCTGTGCTGCTGCTTCCTCATAACCACTTGTACCATTTAATGTACCTGCAGTATATAGACCATCAACTATTTTTGATTCTAAAGTGTACTTTATTTGATGTGCTGGTATATAGTCATACTCAACTGCATATCCATATCTAACTATTTTTGCATTTTCTAATCCCTTTATAGTCTTCAACATTTTTTCTTGAGCAAAAGGTGGCATAGCTGTAGTAAATCCATTTATGTATATTTCATCACTTTCTCTTGATTCTTCTTCAAGAAATATTTGATGATCGTATTTATCAGGGAAATTTAAAACTTTTCTATCTAATGAAGGACAATGTCTTGGTCCCTTTGTACTAACAATTCCCGTAACTATAGGTGAATATTTAAGTAATTCTTTTGCCACTTCTATAGTTTCTTTTGTAGTATAAGTTAAATATGTTGCCCGCATATCCTCATTTTTCTTTTCAGTTTCATAAGAAAAATATTCTGGTTCTTTTTCACCTTCTAATCTTTCCATTGAACTAAAATCAATAGAACTTTTTAAAAGTCTAGGTGGAGTTGCTGTTTGGTATCTATCTAATTCTATTCCAGCTTTTCTTAAAGAGTTAGCTAAACTATTTGATGCTACTTCACCTGCTCGCCCTGAACTATATTTAACATCCCCTATAATATACTTACCTTCTAGAAAAGTCCCTGTGCATAAAATAACAGCCTTTGCTTCATATTTTATTCCTAAATTATCTATAAGTCCTTTTATCTTGCCATCTTCTATTATTAATTCATTCACATGAGCTTGAACTACAGATAAATTTTTTTGTTTTTCAACAACTTCTCTCATCTTAATTCTATACTCATACTTATCAGCCTGAGCTCTAATTATCCTAGCTGCAAGCCCCTTTGTATGATTTAATTTTTTTAATTGTAGGTTATACTTATCTATGTGCTTTGCCATTTGTCCACCTAGCATACCTAATTCAGACACCAAATGACTTTTACCAGGTCCTCCAATAGAAGGATTACAACTCATAAGTGCTATTGTATTTAGATATATAGTAAACAAACCTGTTTTTAAACCTAACCTTGCACTAGCAAGAGCTGCTTCCACACCTGCATGTCCTGCTCCTACAACAATTACATCATATTTATTCATAAATATTCCTTTCCATTTTACCCTTAAATTTTACTATTTTTTCATTTAAAAATCAACCTTAGCATAAATCCATAATATGGTATGCTAACTTAGCTGATAAAATATTAAAAAAATTTTTTAAAACTATATTTTCCACTCCTCTACATAATTGACTTTTTGTACTATATAATGCTAATATTGTACATATATTAATGTTATTTTAAAAAAAGGAGAATTTATGGATAAAATATCTAATATACAAAAAAATCTCAAAAGATGTATGAAAAATAATAGAAAAATCAGTTTTTCAATGGGCTTGCTCATTTCTTTTTTAATTACCGGTGGAGTATGCTCTTATGCAAATGAAACTTCATATCAAATATTTTTTAATGGTAATTTTAATAGAAATGCGAATTTTGATAATACTCTTAAAAATTTTTCTTATCCTGACTATCCAAAGACTTTAAGCACAAAACAAAATTACTCTAGCTTTGGTTCATATGGAGTAAAAAAGATTAATACAAAATATACGGATTTTGTAAGTTTTTCAGCTGGTTTAGTTCCAAAAAAAGCACCTAATATTTCTTTAATAGAACCTAAAAATAGTACTTTAAAAATTAAAGCTTTAGATAATATTAATTTTGATAATCCTGAAATAAAGGACGAAAAAATTAATAAACCACAAAACAAGCCAGAAACAAAAGATCCTATTAAGATACAAAAAATAGATATAAACCCTATTACTCCAATAACTTTACAAAATAACGTAGATATACATATTGAAAAAATCGATCAAATTCAACCAAAAAAGCTTACATACACAAATATTTCAGCAACAAAAATACAAAACGATATACAACCACAAAACATTGACATCAAATTTGATAAAAGAATAGTAACACCCCCACATTTTGAAGAATTAGTCCTACAAGAACCAGAAACTCCAGTAGAAATAGGGGATACTGGATTTGAAAGTGTAATAAATAATACAGCATACAAACTTTTAAGTAATGAGGCTAATAGTTCTCCAAATCATAACTATAACAGAGGTATAGTTGGACAAGTTAGTATAACTAAGGGGACATTTAAAATTAATAATTATGCTGATTCTGACGAAACATATTTTTCATATAAGAATTATGATAGTAAACCTAACTATTATGCTAATCCTAATGATCTTTCCTACAGCAATCCTATAAAACTAAATGATGCTAACTATTTAAAAGAACCTAAACAATTTACATTAAAAGATCCAAAAGAAAAAAATAGTGATTTTTTAGAACCTAAAGATATAGGAACTATTAAATATTATGCTTACAAAACTTTTTATGGATTAAATAGTTCTGCTTATGGATATTTGAGTAAAGATGTTGATATATCATATATATCTAATGCAGAAAATAAAACCACTAGTGATCCTAACAGTCAAAATCGTTTTGAAAATATAAACCCTAATACCGTCATATATATGGAAACAGATAGTAACTCATCACAAACTTTAGAAAATTTGCATAAGTATAAGGTTGTACCAGATGATCTATATAAAGAAATTAAGGGATATAAAGACCTTAGTAAGTTAAAAGATGATGATACTTTTAAATTTGAAAAAAAAGACAAAAATGGGAAAATAAAAGAAAGTGAAATTTTTCCAACTGGAATAACTCTATTTAATTCTGAAGCTACTGTAAAACTATTAGGGTCTTATGCTAAATTTATCACAATAACTACTCAACGGAATTATGAGCACTCTAATAAAAGACTAAGTGTTTTTAATAATAACGGAAATATTTCAGCCCTAAATTATACAACAAATGATGAAGATTATGATCCAGACATTAAAAATCAAATAATATTTTATAGTACTCCTGATAGTACTCCTGAATACAGTGATTTTCAAAGATATATATATGCAAATGGACAAAAAGGTAAAATAAATATATATAGTAAAAACGCTATTGGAATGTATTTTACTGAATCAGGAATAGATGGATTTCAAAATAAGATTTCCACTGCCTTTATTAACAACGGTGAATTTAATATTTATGGTGCCCATAGTACTGGTGTAAGTCTTAAACGACCTGCAGCTCTAGGTGAAAAAAGTGGTATATATTTACTTAAACCCATAAATATTTTTGGTGATGAAGCTGTTGGGGTTTTTCTACCTGGTGATGTTTCAAAAGTTCCTGAAGAAAATCTACAATTAAGAGTTAATATTGGAGAAAAAGGGAATAATAAGGAGAAAGTAACTTGGACTGATGAATTTCCAGGTAATGAAGAAGGTGAAGATTATGAATCTGAAAAAGCCAAACCAGAAGTCAAGGAAATACCTAATGTGGGAAATATAGGGAAAAATAACGAAGACAATAGTGAAGAAAATACTGAAGATAATGATGAAGACAAAAATAAAGACTATAGTGAAGACAATGTCGACAACAGTATTGGTCTATTTTATGCAAACTCTAATACGGCTAAAATAAAAATTGCAGATATTAAGTTGGGCAAATTTGCTAAAAATAGTACGGCAATATTTGCTTCTGATGGAGAACTTCATATATCAGAAGGTAAAATAGATATTGATGGGGAAGATAATATTGGTCTTCTTTCTCAAAAGAAGGATAATAAAAGTGGAAGTATTGATTATGTTGGTGATATTACAGCTTCTGGTAAGAGAAATAAATTAGTATATACTGATAACAAGAATATTTCAATTAAGGGTAAAGTTTCAAGTACATCAAAGGGCTCTATTTCTATTTATGCTGATACTGGTACTATTGATTTAACAAATGCTGATTTGAATATTAATATAAGTGGTGATGATGTTGCTGCTGGTTATGCTATAAATAATGGACATATTAACTTAAAAGAAGGGGCTAATATTGCAATAAATAACGATACTCTTTCTAATGGCACTGCTCTTGAAGCTAAAAAAGGTGGAATTATAGATGCTAAAAAGACAAATATAACTGCCAAAAATATAATGGCTGGGCTTTCTGCTAATGATGATAATTCTAAAATCAATTTTAATGGTGGACAACTAACTTATGAGGGTAAAGGTTACTCTGTTTATACCGATGGAAAGGGTAAAATTGATTTATCTGATGCAACTATTACACTAAAAGGAGAAGCTCTAGGTTTTGATGTAGACCAAAATGAAAATAACGAACAAAATGTAATATTAAATAATAAAACAAGAATTAAACCTGAATCTGATGATGTAATTCTATTTAATCTAAAAAATTCAAATAATTTAGATACTAAAGGTGGAATAAGAGAATATATCATAAATCTCATAAAGGAAAAACTTAAAAAAACTAATCCAAATGTAGACTTAACTCAACTTATTACTCAACCTGGAGTTGGAAAACCTGGAGAATTTTACAAGATTTCAGCTATAGAAGGTGGTAGTATTCAAATAGGTAGTCTTGATAAGTCTGCTATTTCTTCTGATGACATAAATGGTGTTCCTGATACAGACGAAAAGAAAGCTAAAAAAGATGGTTTCCAATTCTATAATCGTCTACTTATACAAAAATTAAAAGCTACTACACATGAAAATAGTAAGATTTCTGCTATTTTAAATAATAGCGAAGCTAGTAAATTCAATAATCAAGTAGTTGCTCTTGAATTAAGTTCATCACCTTCTGCACAATCTAATGATGAAACTCAAATTAATATAGTTAAATCTAATATAAGTGCTGATAGAACTGAAGAAGGTAATGGTGCAATAGGTCTATTTATCGATTATGGAAAAATAAATGTAGATAAAGAATCTAAAATTTTAGTTGAAAATGAAGAAAAGTTTGATAATAAACAAGCAGTTGGTATATATGCTGTAAATGGTTCAGAAGTTAATAATAAAGGTGAGATAACTGTCGGAAGTTCTAATTCTGTAGGTATATTAGGTGAAAATTATAGAAAAGCTACAAATAGTATTGAAAATGATAAATTCGGTGATGGAAAGATAAATATAACCAATGAGGGAACTATACAAATTAAAAAAGCTAATTCTACAGGTATATATGCGAACAATATTGATAAAGAAACTACTGATAACAATGTTGTAAACTCTGGTAAGATCATAGCATCAGGTGAACATTCTAATGGTATTTATTCACATAAAGGAACTGTTTCTAATACTGGTACTATAGAACTTAGTAACAAAAATGTTGGAATATATTCTGATTCATCTATTATAAAAGACCCGGGTACTATAAAATTTAATAGTAATAATAGTACAGCAATATTTGTAAAAGGTTCTTCGAAAATAGAAAGTGGTAAAACCCTTAAAATCGAAAATAATGGCGAGCTTATTGATAATGTAGGTCTTTATTCTGAAAATGACTTAGAAACTGACCTTGTTATAGATGCAAAAGGTAAAAAGATAACCTCATACTATACTAAGTCCAAAGCATTAACTGTTAATGCCGATATAACTACAAGTGAAGATGGTGTAGGTATTAATGGTGATAATGGTAGCATTACTTATGGAAAAGATAAAACAATAAAAGTTTCTGAAAAATCTTTTGGTATTTTAAGTAGTAATAGTGATGTTACACTTAATGGAAATATACAACTAGATGGTGAATTAGGAAAAGGTATATACTTTGATTCTAGTGAAAAAAACTTAAATATTTCTGGAAATATTAATGTAAATGCAAAAAATGTAATAGGTTCATATATAGCTAATATTACAGATTCAACTAAATTGAAATTAACTACACCTATTACTTTTGGAGAAAATTCAGACCATAGTATTGCATACCTATTTAAGAATTCTAAATTTAATAATGCTAGTTTTACTGAACTTAAATCTAAGGGTTCACAAAATAATACATATATTTTTGCACTTAGTGAAAATGAAATTAATTTAGGTACTAATGAAATTTCAATTAAATCTGAAGATGGCAAAAAAGGATTTACCGGTATCTATTTAGAAGAAAAAAATAAATTAACTGGTGACAAAATTACAGTTTCAGATAAGGCTACAGGTATTTATTCAAAGAATAATAATACAGTAGAAATTAAGAATATAGAAGTTAAAAATCAAGATACTATTGGAATATATAACGAAAAAAGTACAAAATTAAATAATGTCAACATATTTAGTAATAATAGTGCTGTAGGTATTTATGGTATAGCAGGAGACATCACTTTTTCAGGTGATAACTCACTAAATTTATCTACTAAAGGTACTGGTATATATATAGAAGAAGCTAACCTTAATGAAGGTAATATTAAACTTGTAAATAAGGATACTGATAAAAAAGATAGCCTTGTTGGTGTATATTTTAAAGATTCTAAATCTAGTAAAAATACTTCTAACATATCAATAGATAATGATACAAAACTAATAGGACTTTATTTAAATAAAGCTAAAGTTTCAAATACAGGTGAAATTAAGGCAACTTTAGGTTCATCTAATACTCTAGCCTTTGTAGCTAATGAATCTACTTTTACAAATAGTGGCAATTTAACCTTAACTAGTTCTGATAGCCATGCTATCTATGCAAATGATGGAAGTGTAGAAAACACAGGAAATATTACTGTAGATAATGAAGTTGATAATAAACCTTCTGTAGCAATGACAGGTATGAAAACTGGTAAAAATGTTAATTTAACTAATAATGGTAAAATTAGTGTATCTAACAATAGTATAGGAATGTATTTAGATAAAGGTTCTATAGGAACTAATACGAAAGAAATTGTCTCACAAAAGAAAAATTCAGTAGGTGTTTATGTTAATGGAAATGAAACAAAATTTGCTAATACTGGTAAGATTAGTGCTGATAATATAGGAATATATTTAAAAGAAGCCGGAAAAGACATGGTTACAGGAGGGTCTATAAATCTAACAAATGACAATGCTGTTGCCGTTTATGCAAATAATTCTAAAGTTGATTTTGAAATAAAACCAACTGTTAAAGAAGGAGAATTACCTAATAACCTAGTATCCCTTTATGCTACAGGTAATACAGAAATAAGTAGTAAAATTTCTACAGCAAATGGTAGAACTTCTATAGGTGTTTATCTAAAAGACAATAAAGTTTCATTTAAAGATGGTGCTAGTGTAGAAGTAACTGAAGGTCATAAAGATGAAAATGGTGTTAATTACAATACAGGTGTTTATGCAGATAGTACATATAATGGTGATTTAAAAGTTAATATTGAAAATAAGGCTAAACATACTATTGGTATTGCTGTAAGTGAAAATTCAACAGTTAATTATTCAGGTACTATTAAAACAAGCAAAGATTCTATAGGTATTTTAGCAAAAGGTAATTTGGTTACTAAAGATAGTTCCTTTAATATAGATGGAGGTACAGGTATTTTTGTTGATAGTACTGCAGATGTAAAAATAGGTACTGAAAATACTAAGATGCACCTATCAAATAGAGCGACTGCAATATATCAAAATGGTGGTAAGCTTACTTTAGGCCCTAAACTAACCTTTGATGAAAATAGTATGGGTACTCTGCTAATTTCTAGAAATGCAGAAGCTATTTCAGATATTTCATATTCTGTTAAGACAGACTCTTTAGGTATTGGGCTATATTACACAGATGCTAAAAATCATAATTTTTCTTCTAGTGGTAAAATAACTCTATGTAGTGATAATGCTACTGGAATATATGCACAATCAACTGGAACTGGTACTAATACATTAAAAAATAACGGAGAAATCATTACTTCAGATGGTATGAAATCTACTATAGGTATTTATGCTGATAATGTAAATGTTGAAAGTAATAAGATTAGTATAGGAGAAAATGGTGTTGGTATCTACTTAACTAAAAAAGTAGATCTTAAAAATACAGAAATTACTTTAAATGGCGAACATTCTGTTGGTATTTATTCAGAAAATATTTCTGGTGATTCAAACTATTCAGTAGGTAAGATTACAAGCGAAAAAGATAATCAAACTGGTTTATTTATCCTTAATGATACTTATGAAGAAAATAAAAATATTACTCTTTCAAATTTAGATATTCATTTAGCTAATAATTCTAAGGGTGTTGGACTTCAAAATGCTCATTATACAATAAATGAAGGCTCTAAAATATCTGTAGGTGATAAGAGTACAGGTTTAGCATTTAAAAATGCTGATGCTACTGTTAAAGCTAATATTACTGTAGGTAAAAACTCTCTTGCCCTTTATGCACAAGGAGAAAAAAATGTAACTTTTGAAGGTGAAATTAAAGCTGATACAGACTCAAAATTAGTGTATGCAAAAGAAAAGGCTACTATAACCTTAAATAATTTTGATAATTTAACTGTAAATGGTGGTCTAGGTTTAGGAGCTGATAAGGCAACTATTACTGCAGATAAAGAAACAACAATTAATGTAACGAGTGGAACTGGTGCATATATTAATGAAGGTAAGATAGACAAATTTAAAATAGATGTTCAAAATGGTTTAGGTCTATACATACAAAATGACTATAATGGTACTTTACCTACTGTAAGCCTAATTGGTAATAACTCTAAAGCTTATGTTCTAGAAAGTTTAAATAAGGAATTTGAAGTTAACAATATTGCTCTTGACAAAACAAACCAAATATATATTTATTCAAAAGGAACAGGTAAGGGAATTAAGGCTTCTAATTTAGAAATTAAAGGCTTGGATAATTATGGAATATATAACTTAGCTAATCAAGATATTCTTGCAAAAGATCTTAATATATCTGGTTCTACATCATTTGGTATATATTCTACTGGTACAGGAAAAATTAATGTAAATAATATTAGTGTTAGTGGTGAAAATAGTGCCGGTATTTACTCAAAACATGCTACTATCACACAAACTGGTGATATTACAAGTAAAGGACTAGGAATATACTCTGAAGATGGTACTGTAACACTTAATGGTTCTAAGATTTCATTGGATAATAATGATGGTATAGGTGTTAAGGCTAAAAATTCTAATGTAACTATTTCTAATGCTATGACAATAAGTGATGGAAAAGAAGGTGCTGCTGGAATATATTCTAAAGAAACTGGAGATATTACTTTTAACAACAACTTAGTAGTTAATAAGGATATTATTGGAGTATACAAGAATGGAACAGGCACAATTAGTCTTAATGGTTCTAGTACCACTATCTTGGAAAATGGTATAGGAGTATATAGTAAGGGTGCAGAAGTAAAAAATGCTGGAAGTTTAAATGTAACTAGTAAAAATGCTAAGGGTATCTATGTTGAAAATAATAAACTTATTTCAACTGGAAAGGTAACTATTAATGGAGAAAATGCTATAGGTCTAGCAGGTAAAAATGGTGAAATAAATTCTACAGGTGATATTAGTGTTACAGGTAAAGATGCAGTTGGAATCTACTCTGAAGAAGCAGAAATAGTATCTAATGGTAATATTACTTCTAATAGTATAGGAATATATTCTAAAGGTACTAAAGATATTACTCAAAGTGGAGATATTACTGTTAGTCAAGATGCTGTTGGAATATTTAAAGAAGGTAATGGTAATGTTAATATAACTTCTAAAAATATTAAGGTTGATAATAAAGGTTATGCCCTTTATTATATAAACGACTCTAATAATAGAGGAAATATTACTGCTAATATAGAAAATATGAACCTTGGTAGTGAAGCCATAGGAATATATACTAAAAATGGTAACTTAACATACAACGGTAACATTACTGTTGGAGAAAAGAAAAATTCTGCAGGTATTTATGCTGATAATTCAGATGTTACATTCAAAGGTACCTTAAATGTTTCTAAACCTGAAACTATAGGTATCTTTGCTAAGGGACATTCAAATGTAACTATAAAAAATGGTAGTACAATAAATGTTTCAAATGGAAGTTATGGTATTATGACTAATGAAGACTCAACTGGTAATATTACCATAGAACAAGGTGCTACATTTAATATTAGTAATCTATCATCATATGGTATATCAGCTTATGGTAAAAATACAATAATTAACAGAGGAACATTTAATATTGATGCTAATTCTACAGGTATATTCCACTCATTTGACTCTACTATAAGTGGGGCTGGTAATATTCCAAGTGATAAAATAAAGACAATGAATAAAAAAGCCAATATTGCGGATATAAATATTAAATTTAATGGTAGTGTTAAATTCCCTAACAATATTAAAGTTGTTAATGGTGGTACAATAAAGGTTAATGGAACTGTTGATATTAACAATATGTACCTAGATTTTGAACATGATAATAAACCAATAATAGATGCAAAATCAATAGCTGGTACTGCTATTGTAACTTCTAATTTCTCTATGGGAAATAGTGTTAATAAGCTGGTTTATAAAGATGTATTCAGACCTAGAACTGAAAATGGTTTTGGTAAATTCTCTGGTGATGTTACATCACAATCTGCTTCATGGGTAGCAAAAATTAGTAAAACTGAACCTGATACAAAGACATATGATATTATGATGGTTCGTATACCATATACAATTATGCTTAAGGGTGAAAAAAATATTAAATTAGGTGAAAGTTTAGAAAAAGTAAGAGCTAATATACCTAAATATAAGCAATCAGATATATTCAAAAATCTAGATAATATATCTAATAAAAAAGAACTTACAAATGCAATAGCTAATATAAGAGGTGACATATACTCTAATATACAAGAAAGAATGCTAGATGTTGATGATACATTTAATAATTCATATAAAGAAGTTTTAAATTCTCACAATGCTACAGATTTAGTTCATAAATTCAGTATAATATATTCTAAGAATAAACATATTGATGAAACTTTTGGTGTATCTTCATATGATAAAACTACATATGGTTTCCTTTACTTACATGATAGAGAAGCAAAAATTACTAAATATGGTTTCTCAGCTGGATTAATTTGTTCTAAATTTAAATTTACAGGTCCTACTTCACTAGGTTCAAATGAAGAAATCCGTTCAGGTAAATTCGGACTACACCATGAAATAACTGAATATAAGGCTAAATATTTAGCAAGATTAGAATTAGGTATTAACAAGCATATTACTAATAGAGTAAGTAATATCAATGGTAAAGAATATAAATATAACGCAAACTATTGGAGTTATAACATAGATTTTAAGAATAAATTAAGTTATAACATTGACATATTAAAAAACTTTACACTAACACCTTATATTAATGTAAATCTTAGTTATAATAAAATACTTGATATTAATGAAACTGCTTTAACAGATCCTACACTTAAACTAAGTGCTAAGCAACATTCATACTTTTTCATAACACCTAAAATAGGAATAGATACTAAGTATGATATTAAATTAAAAAATAATTTATGCCTATCACTTAAAGGAAATCTAGAATATCATTATGATATTAATAGCTTATATCCAACAGCCAATAAAGTGAAATTCTCTAGTGTAGATAATTATTATGATTTATCTATCCCTGGGTATAGAAGACACAGTTTAAAAGTTGGTGGAGAAGTTGGAATAGATAAAAAAGACAAATATGGAGCAACATTTGGTGTTACATATGAAAGAGAACTAAAATATAGTTTAAGATTTAATTATAAATTTTAAAAAAAAAGAAGGATTAACTCAAATAAATAAGGGTTAATCCTTTATATTTATACTAATATATCATATTGTAATTACATACCTTTTATGATATTATTTAACCAAAAGAAAAAAAAGGAGACTTTGATGGGTAAAAATGAACTTATTTGGTTTGGATACATAGTTGTTAATTATGGCTTCATACTATATGCTTATAAAAAATGGGGGAAAATTGGTCTTATGCTATTTATTCCTCTTTCAATTGTTATTGCAAATATACAAGTTAATAAATTTATATGTCTATTTGGAATAAATGCAACAATGGGAAATATTGCCTATGGTGGTATATTCCTAGTGGCTGATATTTTATCAGAAAATTATGGTAAAAAATATGCACAACATATTGTAGGGATGGGCTTTTTAACAATGATTTTTGTTACTATTATAATGAATATCGCACTTAAAATTTCACCTACTCCTATAGATACATTACAACCTCACTTAGAAGTACTATTTACACCTCTATATAGACTAACATTCGCCTCTCTTGTTGCCTATGGTATATCAAGCTTTTTAGATGTGTACTCATACCAAGCAATTAGAAAACTATTTCCTAGTTTTGGATCTATTTGGATAAGAAATAATTTTAGTACCATTTTCAGCCAAATTATAGATAGTGTTACTTTTACACTTATAGCCTTTATTGGAGTCGTAGATACACCTACTCTACTTCAATTTATCTTTTCAACTTATGCTCTTAAATTTATTGTATCCCTTGCTGATACACCCTTTGTATACATAGCAGCATATTGGAAGAAAAATAATTTAATACATGAATTGGATAGTGATCCTACATGTTAAAATGTATTTCATGGAATGTGAATGGTTTTAGAGCTGTTTTAAAAAAAGGCTTTTTAGATTTTTTAGCTGAAAGTAAGCCAGATATTATTGCCTTACAAGAAATTAAACTTTCTGCAAATCAAATTGACTTTTCACTAGATGACTATTATATATATTGGAATTATGCAGAAAGAAAGGGTTATTCAGGAACAGCAATATTTACAAAGAAAAAACCCTTATCAATAACCTATGGAATTGGAATAGAAGAACACGATAAAGAAGGTCGGGTTATAACACTTGAGTATGACACTTTTTTCTTTGTCACTGTTTATACACCTAATTCAAAAGATGGTTTATTAAGATTAGATTACAGAATGACTTGGGAAGATGCATTTCTTGACTATTTAAATAGCTTAAAAGAAAAAAAAGCAGTTATTATTTGTGGTGATCTTAATGTAGCTCACAATGAAATTGACCTTAAAAATCCAAAAAGCAATACAAAAAATGCAGGTTTCACAAAAGAAGAAAGAAATAAATTTGATAATTTAATATCTAATGCTTATATAGATACTTTTAGATATCTTTATCCAACAAAGGAATTTGCTTATACTTGGTGGTCTTATAGAGCAAATGCTAGAGCGAAAAATACAGGTTGGAGAATAGACTATTTCTTAATCTCTGACAATTTAAAACCCTTACTTATAGATTCTAAAATACATTCAGATATTTTAGGCTCAGATCACTGCCCAATTGAATTAAATATGGACTTGACTTTTTAATTAAAATCTTATAAAATAAGATATAAATTTTAGGTGCCTGGGTGGCGAAATGGTAGACGCATCAGACTCAAAATCTGACGGAGAAATCCATAAGGGTTCAAGTCCCTTCCTAGGTACCATTTTTATATATAAAGGAGGAATATTTATGTTAACACTTGAACTAACTGAAGATGAATTAAAAGCCATGAAATACAACAAAGAGGCTATTACTAATCTATTAGTTTCAAGAGCTATATATAATGAAAGTTACAATTACAACTTTTCTGAAACAGAACTTAGAGATTTAAAATATCTTGAAAAAAATGAACTTATCCATTTCTATATGCATAAAACTGTAGAACCCCGTGTAATTGTTACTGAAAATGCTATTATTGACAAATATAATGAAAATAAAGAATTCTTTGAAAAGAGTAAAATACCTTTTTCTAAGGCTCATGATATTATAAAAAATGAATTAAATAATGAAGTTAACTACGGTTTGGAACAAGACTTAGTTAGTTCTTTAGTACATAATATGGAAGATACAGTTACTTTAAAGAAAGAAGACATTGTATTTACAAAGGGTGATCCTAATTTAATTAAAACTATGCTTCTTTTTGAATTACTAGATAAAGAAGCTAAAAAATCTGATTTTTATAATAAAAATGCAAATGATATTGATATTTTAAAAAAGGAAGTCAGATTAAAATTCTTTGTTAATGTTATTTGTTCAAAAGATATCGTTATAAATGAAGAAAAAGTTAGTAGATACTATGTAGACAACACAAAGGATTTTGAAAATATGGATATGCAAGAAGCATATAATCGTATTTCAAGTTACTTATTCCAAAAAGAATTAAATGAAAAAACTGCTAAATATTTAGAAGATATTAAAGAAAAATATAATTTGGATGCTGAAGTAAAAAAATATGTAGATGATGGAGCTGTTGCAAACTAATGATAGAATATAAGGGAAAAGAACTTTGGACATATTTTTTCAATAAACAAAAGATTAATTATAATCCCTATATGTTTCAAATGCCTAATTATGAAGATTTACTATATTTCTCACAAGAAGAAATACTTTCATTCAAAGGCAAATGGTCTAGTATTTTTGCTAATACAAATGATATTTATTTTGAAATAGGTTCTGGTAGTGCTAATTTCTTATTAGAACTAGCTACAAGAAGACCAAATTGTAATTATATAGGTGATGAATTAAGATTTAAACGCCTTATCTTTTCAGCTAGAAAGGCTAAAAATAAAGAACTTAAAAATATTAAATTTATTCGCTTTGATGCAAGTCAATTAGATAAACTATTTTCAGAAAATGAATTGGCTGGTCTTTATATAAATTTTCCAGATCCTTGGGAAAAAAATGAAAAAAAGAGAATAATTTCAAATGATTTGTTAGATAAAATTTACCCTCTGCTAAAAGCTGGGGGTAAAATATACTTTAAAACAGACCATTTAGCTTATTATAATTCCGTACTTGAACTTGTAGATAAACATAAAAATTTTAAAGTTGCTTATCATACAGCTGATTTACATAGTACAGATTTAGTAAATGAAAATATTATGACAGAATTTGAACATTTATTTACTAATAAATTAAAAATTAAAATTAAATATATAGAAATATCTAAGTGTGGGAATTAACTATGAAACTTATCTTAAAATGTTATATAAAACCAAGTTGTAAAACAAAAGATTTTGAAATAAACCCTCTTACGAATAATCTAATTACCGTAGGAGAAAAATTAATATTCTACAATGATGAATATAAAGAAACAAAGTGCTTAAAAAGAAAAATAAGTTTTTGTGATAGTATAAATTATATAAAAGAGGAGAATCAATTATTTGCTTCTTCTACTTTTTATATAACAAATAATAAAAATGAAGTGTACAAATGTGATAGTTCTACAAAAAAGATAATGGCTTGTATTTTTAAACCTAGTGCCACTATTCTCTCGATGGCTATTAGCCCTTTAGGTAAAATTGTATATATTAACTCTAGTGATTCAACACTTTATTTAATAGATACTTTATCAAATAAAAGATTAAGCCTTAAACTTTCACAAGAATATTCAAACAATTATTCTGTTTGTATCTATAATGAAAATATTATACTAAAAAATAGAAAAACTGATGAAAATTCAAATAATATTAAAATATTTACTTCTGACTTAGAAGAAATAAGTAATATTACTTCATTGGATAACAATATATTTATGAAATTAGTTGGTATCAATTTATTAACTACAAAATTTAATGGTTATCTTGAAATATGGGATGCTTCTACTAGCGAAATTTATGATTATAAGCACATTTCAGATTATAAAATAACCTATTTAACCAATGATGATGAATGGTTCTATTTTGGTAATTCTATGGGAGAAATTATAGTTACTAACGACAAATTCAAAGTTATTAATAAAATTCAAATTTTCAAAAGTGAAGTAAAAAAATTAATTTATCAAGAAGATACTCTTTATGCTCTAAGTGAGGATGGAGAAATTGCAACCTTATTAATAGTTGATGACGACAATACTTCTGTTATAGGTAAATTTATGAAAATGTACAATATTCATCCAGATTATACAGAATTTTTCACAACAGAAAGGGTCTCGACTATTGAAAACTTCATAAAAAAATTAAATATGAATAATAAAAATTATGCTCCACATGAAAGTAATATATTCAAAGCTTTTGAAACCAGTCTTTTTGATAAAAAGATATGTATCATAGGTAAAGATCCCTATTATCAATATAATATAGCTACTGGTCTTGCCTTTGAAATAAAGACAAAATCTTGGGGTACCAAATTAGTTAATAAAACACTTAAAAATATATTAAAATTACTTTATTTTTCATACAATAATGAATATAAGGATATTGCTGATATTTTACTCGACATAGAAGTAGGTAAATTTAAAATTTTACCTCCAGATAAATTATTTAAATCTTGGGAAAGTCAAGGAGCTCTACTCTTAAATTCTGCCTTAACTGTTGAAATTGGAGAGTCTGGCTCTCACCATAAATTTTGGGATAATATTTTTAAAGATTTAATAAAATATATTTCTCTTAAAAATCCAAATATAACTTATCTTATTTGGGGAAAAGATGCAGCTCAATTTGGAAAATATATACTATCTGGTAAAAAAATAATACACAATCATCCAGCTAATGCTGGAATGTTAGATAATCCTAAAGATTTCTTTTATGGTAAATCTTTTATTGAAACAAAAAATATAATAAATTGGTTAGGAGGGACTAAAATTGAATAAAATTATTAAAGAAGGTTTGACCTTTGATGATGTACTTTTAATACCACAAGCTTCAAATGTTATTCCTAGTGAAGTTATTTTAAAAACTAAATTAACAAAAGAAATTACACTTAATGTGCCTATTCTTAGTGCTGCTATGGATACTGTAACAGAATCTAATCTTGCAATTGCCTTAGCTAGAGTTGGTGGTATAGGTTTTATACACAAGAATATGACTATAGATAGACAGGCTGAAGAAGTTCATAAAGTTAAGCGTTCTGAAAGTGGTATGATTACAAATCCTATTACACTTAATGTTAATTCTATACTAAAAGATGCTGATGATCTTATGAGAAAATATAGAATCTCTGGTTTACCTGTAATAAATGATAAAAATGAATTATTAGGTATTATTACTAATCGTGATTTAAAATATCGTGAAGATTTATCTCTTAAAGTTACTGATGTTATGACAAAGGAAAATTTAATAACTGCTAATCCAAATATTACTTTTGAAGAAGCTAAAAAAATACTATTGGAAAATAGAATTGAAAAATTACCTATAGTTGAAGGGAAGATTTTAAAAGGTTTAATTACTATAAAAGATATTGATAATATAGTAAACTATCCTAACGCTTGTAAGGATAAAAAAGGAAGACTTCGTGTTGGTGCTGCTGTTGGTATAGGTACAGATACACTTAAGAGGGTTACTGCCCTTGTTGAAGCTGGTGTTGATATAATTACTGTTGACTCTGCACATGGACATTCTAAAGGAGTCCTAGAAAAAATTAAAGAAATAAGACAAAAATTCCCTAATTTACAAATTATTGGAGGTAATATAGTAACTAAAGAAGCTGCACAAGCCCTTGTTGAAGCTGGTTGTAATGCTGTAAAAGTTGGTATAGGTCCTGGATCTATTTGTACTACTCGGGTAGTAGCTGGTGTTGGTATGCCTCAACTAAGTGCTGTTATGGAAGTTAGTGAATATTGTAATCCATTAGGAATAGGTGTTATTGCTGATGGTGGTATAAAATTATCTGGTGATATTGTAAAAGCCATTGCAGCTGGAGCTGATTGTGTAATGCTTGGTGGTTTACTTGCAGGTACAAAAGAAGCCCCAGGTGAAGAAATCTTATATAATGGTAGAAGCTATAAAAGCTATGTAGGTATGGGTTCACTTATAGCAATGAAAAGAGGAAGTAAAGATAGATATTTCCAATTAGAAGCTGCAACAGATAAACTTGTACCTGAAGGAATAGAATCTATGGTTCCTGCTAAAGGTAAATTAAAAGATACAGTATTTCAATTATGTGGTGGTCTTCGTGCTGGTATGGGTTACTGTGGTTCTAAGACTATCCAAGAATTAAAAGAAAATGGTGTTTTTGTAAAAATTACTAATGCTGGTCTTAAAGAATCTCACCCTCATGATGTTATTATAACAAAGGAAGCACCTAATTATTCTGGAGCAAATTAATGTTAGAAAGATATAAAGAATTAAAAGATTTAATAGAAAAATACTCATATTATTATTATGAAAAAAATGAAAGTTTAATTTCTGATAAAGAATTCGATCTTTTACTCAAAGAATTAGAACAAATTGAAAAAGAATATCCTCAATTTAAAAATGAATATTCACCTAGCCAAAAAGTTGGTGGTTCTATTAATACAAAATTTCATAAGGTAAAACATAAAAGACCTATGTTAAGTTTAGCTAATACTTATAGTATTGATGATATTAAAGACTTTGATTTAAGAGTAAGAAAAATTCTAAATAGCCCTATTAGTTATGTCTTAGAATTAAAATTAGATGGTTTAAGCATTGATTTACAATATAAAAATGGAAGATTAGTTCAAGCTTTAACTAGAGGAGACGGTATTTATGGTGAAGATGTTACTGATAATATTTATCAAATAAAAAATATACCTAAGATATTAAAAAAAGATATCGATATAGAAGTTCGTGGAGAAATTATTTTTCCAATTTCTGAATTTAATAGAATAAATAAAGATAGAGAGGCTAATGGAGAAGAAGTTTTTTCAAATCCTAGAAATGCTGCTAGTGGTACAATAAGACAACTAGACTCAAAAATAGTAGCTAATAGAAATTTAGCTTGTTTTCTTTACTATGTAATAAATACAGAAGATTTTGGACTTTCAACTCATCTTGATAGTATTAAACTTTTAAAGGATTTAGGCTTTGATACAGCAAATGTCTTCGAATTACATAATGATTTTGATTCTTTAAAAAAATCTATTGATTATTGGAATGTTGCAAGAAAAAAATTAAATTTTGAAACTGATGGTTTAGTACTGAAAGTCAATGATTTATCAACTTATGAAACTCTTGGTTATACAGCAAAAAGTCCTAGATGGGCAATAGCATATAAATTTAAACCTGATCAAAAGGAAACAAGAATTTTATCTATTGATTTTCAAGTAGGTCGTACTGGAGTTATTACTCCTGTAGCAAATTTTGAACCTATTGACTTATCTGGTTCTATTGTAAAAAGAGCATCTTTACATAATTTTGATGAACTTAGAAAAAAAGATATAAGAATAAATGATATTGTTGTTGTAGAAAAAGCTGCTGAAATTATCCCACAAGTTATAAATGTTGTCTTTTCAAAAAGAGATAAGAGTCAAGTTGAAGTAAAAATACCTACACATTGTCCTAGTTGTAATGAAATCTTACATACTTTTGATAATTTGGTAGCAATAAAATGTTTGAATGCCTTTTGCCCAGAAAAAATTATGCGTTCTATTGAATATTTTGTTTCAAGAGAATGTATGAATATAAAGGGCTTAGGAGAAAAAATAGTAAAAAAACTTATTAAACTAGGCTTTATAACCAATATACTTGATATATATAATTTAAAGAATTTTAAAAATGATCTAATTACTTTTGATAAGTTAGGTCAAAAAAATGTCGATAACTTAATTGAAAATATTGAAAAATCTAAAAATAATAGCTTTAATCAAGTTCTTTACTCTCTTGGAATACCTTATGTTGGTAAAACAACAGCAAACCTTATTTGTAATAATATTTCAAATATTGATGAACTTATACAAGCTGATTATGAAAAATTAGCTCAAATTAAAGGAGTTGGAGAAAAAGTAGCCTCTTCTATTATAGAATTTTTTAAAGATAAAAATAATTTAAGATTAATAAAAGGCTTAAAAGAAATAGGTTTTATCTTAGAAACTCAGGAAAAAATAACAAAATATAATAAATATATTAGTGGAAAAACTTTCCTTGCAACAGGAACTCTTGAAAATTTCAAAAGAGAAGAAATTAAGGATATTATTGAAACATATGGCGGTAAATATTTAACTACCATTTCAAAAAATTTAAACTATTTAATAGTTGGTGCCAAGGCTGGTTCTAAATTAGAAAAAGCTAAAAAATTAAACATACAAATTTTAAATGAAACAGATTTTATAAACATTTTAGAAAATAAAAAATAAAGGAGAACTTATGTCAAAAACATTAATACCCGCTGGATACAAATCAAAAAGAACTATACTTGAAACTGAAATATTAATTAAAATTATAAAAGATTTTTTTGAAATTGAATTAGCAAAAGAACTTAAATTAACAAGAATTTCAGCCCCACTTTTTGTAAGAACTGATACAGGTTTAAATGATAATTTAAATGGTGTTGAAAGACCTGTTCGTTTTGAAATGTTAGAAGATCCTGCAAAGGAAATAGAAATTGTACATTCTCTTGCAAAATGGAAAAGATATGCTTTAAAAAGATATGGTGTTAAAACTGGTTATGGTATTTATACAGATATGAATGCTATTCGTCGTGATGAAGAACTAGACAATCTTCATTCTATTTATGTAGATCAATGGGATTGGGAAGCTATAATTACAAAAGAAAATAGAAATATTGAATTTTTACAACACATGGTTAAAAAAATATATTCTGTTTTTCTTCGTACTCAAGAAATGCTTTGTAAAAAAATTCCTAACTACAAGCCTTTTTTAACAGATGAAATACATTTTATTACTTCACAAGAATTACTTGATCTATATCCTACTTTAGATCCTAAAGAAAGAGAAAAAGAAATTGTTAAAAAATACGGTTCTGTATTTATAATGCAAATTGGAGATTTATTGACTAATGGTGAAAAACACGATGGTCGTGCTCCAGATTATGACGATTGGAAATTGAATGGAGATATTATTGTCTACAATGAAGTTCTTGATATTGCTTTTGAATTGTCTTCTATGGGTATAAGAGTTGATAAGACTGCCTTAAAAGAACAATTAGCTAAGGCTGGCATAACTACTCTATCAAAATTCCATGAAATGTTACTTTCTGATCAACTACCTTTAACTATTGGTGGAGGTATAGGTCAATCAAGAATATGTATGCTCTTCTTAAAAGCTGCACACATTGGTGAAGTTCAAGCTTCAATATGGACTAAAGATATTGAAGATAATTGTGAAAAAGCAGGTATAAATTTATTATGATAAAAGGAAAATTAATAGTTATAGAAGGTACTGATGGTTGTGGTAAGCAAACTCAAACTGATTATTTATACAAAAATCTAATTAATTTAGGGCTAAAAGTAGCTAAAATTAGCTTCCCTAATTATAACAGTCCTGCTTGTGAACCAGTCAAAATGTATCTAAATGGAGAATTTGGTAAAAATGAAGATGTAAATATTTTTGCATCTTCTAGCTTCTTCGCCATAGATAGATACGCCTCATTTAAGTCTGATTGGGAAAAGCTATATAATGAAGGCTATATTATTATAGCTGATAGATATACAATTTCAAATATTATTCATCAGGCTAATAGAATAGATGATGAAAATAAATTCATGGAATATAATAATTGGTTAATTGATTTAGAGTGGAATAAATTTGCTCTTCCAAAACCTGATTTAATGATTTTATTAGATATGCCTTATGAATTTTCTAATAAAATCTTAAAAAATAGAAAAAATAAAATAGATGGTTCTTCAACAAAAGATATTTTAGAAGCTGATGAAGAACAAAAAAAGCGTGCATATACCGTTGCAATTAAAATTGCAAAACTATATGATATGAAAATTGTAAATTGCATTGATGCTTCTTCTTTAAGAAGTATTGATGATATTCAAAAAGATATAATGAAATTTGTAAAAGAGGAGATATTGGTATGATACAAATTTTAAAAGGTATGAAGGATATTCACTATTTAGATATGCAAAAATTTGAATTTATAACTAATACTGCAGATAGTGTCTTTAAAAAATATGGTTATTCTCGCCTTATAACTCCTATACTTGAAGAATTAGCACTATTCAAAAGAAGTGTTGGAGATGAAACAGATGTTGTTTCTAAGGAAATGTATTCTTTCACTGATAAAGGAGGGCGTGAAGTTGCCCTAAGACCAGAAGGAACTGCAAGTTCAGTTCGTGCTTTTCTTGAAGCAAAATTATATAATGTTCAAAATATTACTAAATGGTATTATTATGGTCCAATGTACCGTTATGAAGCACCTCAAAAAGGTCGTTATAGAGAATTTTACCAAACAGGTCTTGAATGTTTTGGAGTAAGAGATCCTTTTCTTGATGCACAAATAATTTCTATTGCTTGTGAATTTTTAGAAAAATTAGGTATTAAAAATTTAACTGTAGAAATAAATAGCTTAGGAAATATCGAATCTCGTAAAAAATATATTGCTGACCTTCAAAAATATTTAATAGCTAATTATGAAGCTTTATCTGAAAATTCAAAAGTTAGATGCTATAAAAATCCATTAAGAGTCCTTGATTCAAAGGAAGATGATGAAATTGTAGCTAATGCCCCAAAACTTCATGATTATTTTGACGAAGAAAGCAAAGAATATTTTGACAAAGTTTTAAATTATCTTAATAAATTTAAAATTAATTATATCATAAATGATAAATTAGTTAGAGGTCTTGATTATTACTCTGATACAGTATTTGAAATTAAATCTAATTTACTTGGTGCTCAAGCAACTGTCTTAGGTGGAGGTAGATATGATAAATTAATAGAATATCTATCAAATAAATCTGTACCAGCTATAGGTTTTGCAGCAGGTATCGAAAGAATAATGCTTTTACTTGATGAAACATTATTACCTAAGCCTAAGCATAAAATATTTATAGCATATTTTGAAGAAACTAAGGACTATTTATTTGATATTTTAGAAGAATTAAAGAATATTAATTACGAAATTTGTTATGAATACTCTATTAAGAATTTCAGTTCTCAAATGAAAAAAGCTAACAAGTTAAATGCTGATATTGTTCTTATACTTGGAGAAAATGAACAAAAAAATAGGGAAATATCTATTAAAAACTTTAAAGATGGTCAACAAATAACAGTTCCATTAACTGAATTGAAAGGAGTTTTGGAAAATGTATAGAACACATAAATTAAATGAATTAAGACTAAAAGATTGTGGTTCTACAGTAACCTTAGCTGGTTGGGTTAATACAATCAGAAATTTAGGTGCTTTTGCCTTTATAGATCTTCGTGATAGATATGGCATAACACAAATTTTAATAAAAGAAGATTTAATTGAAAAAGTTAAGAATATTAAAAATGAATTTGTTTTACAAATTACAGGTTTGGTTCAAGAAAGAACTTCAAAAAACCCAAAATTGGCTACTGGTGATATAGAAGTTCTTGCAACTAATATTAATATTTTAAGTGAGGCTAAAGCTTTACCTTTTGAAATTAATGATACTGAAACAAGCAATGAAAATCTTAGATTAAAATATAGATATCTTGATTTAAGAAAACCTCGTATGTTAAATAATTTAATAAAAAGAAATACTATGCTTTTTTCTATAAGAGAATTTTTAAATAATAATGGCTTTTTGGACTTAGATACACCTGTTCTTGCTAAGGCTACCCCAGAAGGTGCTCGTGATTTTATTGTTCCATCAAGAATACAAAAAGGTAGTTTTTATGCTCTTCCTCAATCTCCACAATTATTTAAACAAACTCTTATGATAGCTGGTCTTGATAAGTATTATCAACTTGCAAAATGTTTTAGAGATGAAGATTTAAGAGCTGATAGACAACCTGAATTTACTCAAGTAGATATAGAAATGTCTTTTGTAGAACAAGAAGATATTATGAATATTATTGAAAAATTAGCTAAAAAAGTTTTTCATGATGTGACAGGTCTTGAAGCAAATTATGACTTCCCTAAAATGTCTTATGATGATGCAATGGAATTTTATGGTTGTGACAAACCTGATACAAGATTTGATATGAAATTAATTGATATAAAAGATTGTGTAAAAAATAAAGGCTTTTCTATCTTTGATGAAGCTGAATATATAAAAGCTATAGTTTGCGATAAAATATTTTCAAGAAAAAATATAAAAGACTATGAAGATTATGTAAAAACATATTTCAAAGCTAAAGGTCTTGCCTTTATAAAAAAAGAAAATGATGAATTAAATTCTTCTATACTTAAATTTTTTGATGAAGATACTATTAAAAATTTAGAAAAAAAATTGAATTTAAAAAATAATCAAACAGCCCTAATTATTTCAGGTAAAAAAGAAATAGTTCTTAGTTCTCTTTCAGCACTAAGACTTAAAATTGCTGAAGAACTTAATTTAATTGATAAAAACAAATTTAATTTCTTATGGATAGTAGACTTCCCTATGTTTGAATTTAGTGAAGAAGAAAATAGATATAAGGCTTGTCATCATCCTTTCACTATGTTAAAAAAAGCTGATATAGACTTACTTGAAAAAAATGACTTAGCAAATATTAAATCTGATACCTATGACCTTGTCTTAAATGGTTTTGAAATTGGTGGAGGAGGTATTAGAATACATGATTCTAAATTACAATCTCTTGTATTTGATAGACTACTAATTTCAAAAGAACAACAAATTGATAAATTCGGTTTCTTATTAGAAGCCTTAAAATATGGAGTTCCACCTCATGGTGGTATAGCCTTCGGTTTGGATAGATGGCTAATGGTTATGCTAAAAGAAAATTCAATAAAGGAAGTTATTCCTTTCCCTAAAACAAATAAGGGACAAGATTTATTAACTGGTGCTCCAGCTGATGTAGATCTTACACAATTAGAAAAAGACTTACAATTAAAAAAATTATAGACAATTTTATTTTTAATTGTTATAATTAATTATAAGCTAGAGCTAAGAGTACTACTAATTTTTGGGCTTTACTCATATTTACTGGAGGGATCCCTGATAGATATGCCTCAGGTTAATCACGAAAGACAATGAGCTTAAACGGATTCTGTACATATCTATTAAATACCTGCCACTTGTCTTATTGTAAAAGGCAGCCAAAAATTTTGTACTAGCTCTAGTTTTTTTTTGAGGTGAATTATGAGTATTATAAAAATACTTGATGAAAATGTTTCAAATATTATAGCTGCTGGTGAAGTAGTTGACAATCCAGCTTCTATGATAAAAGAACTTTATGAAAATAGTATAGATGCACAGGCAAAGAATATAGAAATTCATATTAAATCTGATCTTAGTTATTTTAAAATACTAGATGATGGTATAGGAATGGTAAAAGAAGACCTTTTCTTATGTATAGAGCGACATGCTACTTCAAAATTACATACAAAAGAAGATATTTTCAATCTAAATACCTATGGCTTTCGTGGTGAGGCTTTAGCATCTATAGCTGCAGTTTCAAAAATGAATATTTCTTCCAAAACTGAAACTAACAAATTAGGTTTAAAAATATCAATATTTGGGGGAAATATTGTAAATTCTTCAGATGTTGCAATGAAGACTGGTACTATTATTGAAATAAGAGATTTGTTCTATAATACCCCTGCAAGAAAAAAATTTTTAAGAAAAGAACAAACTGAATTAACTGCTATAAAAGATATTTTACTTAAACTTGCCCTAGCTAATTTTGAAATAGCTACAAAATTAATAATAGATGATAAAGTTATTTTTTCAAGTTCAGGTACTTCTCTTGATAATGCAATAATAGAATTATTAGGAAAAAATATTTATAGAAATTTAAAAAAATTCAAATATGGTTATTTAGGTAATCAAGAAATATATAGAGGTTCTAAAAATTATATTTATACCTTTATAAATAAGAGATATTGTAAATCTAATATTATAGAAAGAAGTGTAATTGATGGTTATTATACAAAACTTATGAAACATAAATACCCTTTTGCAATAATCTTATATGATATTAATCCTTCGGAAATTGATGTAAATGTACATCCTTCAAAAAAGATTATTAAATTTTCAGATGATAAAATAGTCTACAGACAAATTAGAAAGGCTATAGAAGATTTTTTCTATGAAGACGATAGAAAAAATTATACTATTTCTTCTATACCTAAAACAACACAGGTTTCACAGGTCTTAGAAGAAAATACTTTTAAACATAGTGAAGCTAAAGTTCAAGAACTATTTTCTTATACTGATACTATTGAAGAAAACAAATCATATAATATTTTAGCTCAAGTCTTTGATACATATATTGTTGTTCAAAAAAAAGATAGTATTGATTTTTATGATCAACACGCCTTACATGAAAGACTTAATTATGAAGCCTTAAAAGAAAAATATTATAATCAAACAATGACAAAAAAACAATTATTGATACCTGAAGTATTTGAATTATCATTAACTGAAAAAAATATATTATTTAATAATATACAAATTTTTTCTGATTTTTGTTTTGAAATTGATGAATTATCTGAAAATGAAATTGTATTACGAGCTGTTCCTGATTTTGAACTTCGTACTACAAATGAAAAGATAATAAAAAGTATAATAGAATGTTTAATGTCCAATAAAACTTTAACCGATATTAGAGAAAAAGTAATAATTTCTATGGCTTGTCGTTATTCTATTATGGCAGGTCAAAAATTATCAATGCCAGAAATGAAAGATCTCGTAAAAAGGATACATGAAATTAATAAATTTAACTGTCCTCATGGTAGACCTATTATATCAAGTATTACAAAAAATTATTTAGATAAATTATCAAAAAGAAAAATATAAATTTTACTTGTATTTTTTTTTAAAATATGTATAATAATTAAAGTAGGATATTTTTATGTTGAAAATTAATATTATTGCCATTGGCAAAATTAAAGAAAAATATATTATAGATGGAATAGCTGAATTTTCTAAACGCTTATCTAAATATATTAATTTAAATATTATTGAATTACAGGAAGAAGTAGATAATTCTACTGCTATAAAAAAAGAATCTGACAAGATTTTAGCATATCTTTCTAAAACTAAATCATATAATATTCTTTTAGATCTAAAAGGTAAATTTATAGATTCAATAGAATTATCTAATAAATTATTTGATTTAACATTAAATTACAGTGAAATATCCTTTATAATAGGAGGTTCTAGGGGCGTTAGTAGAGAAGTAAAAGAGAAGGCGGACTACTTATTAGCTTTTTCAAAATTAACCTTCCCACATCAATTATTTAGACTCATCCTATTAGAACAGATATATAGAGCTATTTGTATATCTAAAAATATAAAATATCACAAATAATGGAGGTTACAATGTACTCATACGATGATGAGTTTACTTACACTATTAATGGAGAATTAGAATATTTTACTTGCATAGGAACTGTTAAAATAAAAGATACTGAATATATTATAGCAGAAAGTGAATATGGACAAAAAAGAGCATTTAGAGTGGATGAAGATGAAGAAGAACTTTATTTACTAGATGAAGACAATGAAGAATTAGTATTTGACTATTATCAAAGAATGGCCTTAGATGAAGATACAGATTTTGGTGAAATCGATGATGATTATGAATATGAAACAAAATTCATAGAAGGTAATAATAATGATAATGATGAATTTGATAATTTCGTTGAAGACGATAAACCAGATTTTACTTATGATTATGAAGATGATAATAATTCAAATGTTGATAATAAAGCAAATGATTTTGAAGATGATGATAATTTCATCAACGATCTATTAGATAGTGAATAATTTATGCTTATTTCTATTAAAAGTTCTTTTATCTATTACAATAAAGCAAAAGAAAATGTTGAATTAACTGATTTATTTTTTGAAAAAATAAGTGAAAACACATATATTTGTAAGAATGAAAATTTAAAACTTTGCCTAAATGAACAAGAATTGATTATAGAAAAACTTGCAGACATAAGTTATAAAAAAATTTTTTCATTAAATAACTCTACAAAATCAAGTTTAAAATTAAATTCTACTCTAATTGAAACAAAAATAATAACAACATTTTTAAAAAAATACAATAATTTTATTGAAATCAGGGCAAAAGAATATTCAATGTCCGATGAATTTCTTTGCTTTATTTCTATAAAATTATTATTAAAGGAGAAAAATAATAATGGCTGAACAAAAAACAAGCTATATCATGGGTGAAAAATTAAAAAAAGTTAAAGAATTGCGTGATATGGGCTTAGAACCCTATGGTAGATTTTTTGATAAAAAGGATACTATTAAAGATATTATTTCTAATAAAGATGATGAAAATAGAATCTTTATTACTGCCGGTAGACTAGTTTCTTATAGAAGAATAGGTAAAAATGGCTTTGCTCATTTAAAAGACGATAGTGGTAAAATACAAATTTATGTTAATAAGGCTGAAGTTGGAGAAAGCGAATATGAAATTTTCAAAAATATGAGTGTTGGAGATTTTATAGGTATCGAAGGTAAACTTTTTTATACTCAAACAGGAGAATTAACTTTAAGAGCTATAAAATATGTTATTTTATCTAAAAATACTAGACCTCTTCCTGACAAATTCCATGGTCTTTCTGATGTTGAATTAAGATATAGACAAAGATATGTAGATTTAATAATGAATGATGAAGTAATGGATACTATGAAAAAAAGATTTGAGATAATTAAATTTATTAGAAATTATCTTAGTTCAAAAGGTTTTTATGAAGTAGAAACACCAATGTTACATCCTATTGCTGGTGGAGCTGCTGCTAAACCTTTTATTACATATCATAATGCCTTAGATCAAGAAATGTATCTAAGAATAGCTCCAGAACTTTATCTTAAAAGATTACTTGTAGGAGGCTTTGAAAAAATATTTGAAATAAATCGTTCTTTCAGAAATGAGGGTATCTCAATCAAACATAATCCTGAGTTTACAATGATGGAACTATATCAAGCTTATGCTGATTTTAATACTATGATGAATCTTGCTGAAGATTTAATCTCATCACTTACCTTTAAATTATATGGTAAATATGAAATTGAATATGAAGGAAAAAGTATAAATTTAGCTAAACCTTGGCGTCGTGTTACCATGAGCGATATTGTTAAAGAAAAAACTGGTTTTGATATAAATGCTATTTCAAATGATGAAGAAGCTGTAGATTTTGCAAAAAATTTAGGTATAGAATTAGACGAAAAAGTTAAATACACTAAATATGGTATATTAAATCTTTTATTTGAAGAAAAAGTAGAAGAAACCCTTATTAATCCTACTTTTATTACAACTTATCCAAAGGAAATTTCTCCACTTTCAAAGAATTCATATAAAAGTGAAGATTGGGTAGATAGATTTGAATTATTTATAACAGGTCGTGAATATGGTAATGCTTATTCAGAATTAAATGATCCTATTGAACAAAAAGCTAGATTTGAAGATCAAGTTAAGAAAAAACAACAAGGAGATGACGAAGCTTGTGATATGGATTTAGACTATATTAGAGCTTTAGAATATGGAATGCCTCCTGCTGGTGGACTTGGTATAGGTATAGATAGATTAACTATGTTATTAACTAATTCTATGTCAATAAGAGATGTTATTCTCTTCCCAACATTAAAAAAAGAAAAAAATATAGACTAAAAAATAGTAGCAAATGCTACTATTTTTTTGTCATTGAATGAGAAGAAAAATAATAAGGTATTATTCCTTCTAATGTATATTCACTATACTTTTTATTATTTGAAGTTCCTAAAATTATCCTAGTATTTTCATCTCCAAATTCTGCTATAACCTGTCTACATGAACCACAAGGACTAATAGGTTCTTGTGTCTTTCCAGTTATATAAATTGCCTTAATCTTTTTTAAATTTTTTGTAACTCCTGTAGTTATAGCATTTCTTTCTGCACACAAACATAGTCCATATGCTGCATTTTCAACATTTACTCCTTCATACTCATTTCCATCTTGATCTATAACAATAGCTGCAACTGAAAACTTTGAATAAGGAACATAAGCCTTTTCCAATAATTTATTGGCTTTTTCTATATATTTTTCATGTACCATGTTTATCTACCCTCTTTATTAAAATTTTCGTGCTGTCTCCAATGCTGTAATTATCATATCATTAAATGTTAATTGTCTTTCTTCTGCTGTAGTACTTTCACCTGTAACCAATGAATCACTTATTGTTAGTAAAGTCAATGCCTTAACATTATATTTAGCAGCTAAAGTATATAATTGAGCTGTTTCCATTTCAACACATAAAACTCCAAATTCTGACCAATGCTTCCATGAATCTGGCTTATCATTGTAGAAAGTATCACTTGTTAAGATATTACCTGCTTTAACATTAATACCTTTTTCTTTTGCAATATTATATGCAGTAATAAATAAATCTGAATCTGCACAAGGTGCATAATCTGCTCCATTAAATCTTAATTTATTAATAGCTGAATCTGTTGAACTTGACATTGCTAAAACTACATCTCTAATTTTTACACTTTCATGAGTAGAACCAGCTGTCCCTATTCTCATTAAAATTTTACAACCATATTCTATAATTAATTCATTTACATAAATTCCTATTGAAGGTACTCCCATACCTGTTCCTTGAACAGATACTCTTTTTCCCTTATATGTACCTGTAAATCCTAACATTCCTCTTACATTTGTATATTGATGTACATCTTCCAAAAATGTTTCAGCTATATATTTTGCTCTTAATGGATCTCCTGGTAATAAGACTATTTCTGCAATATCTCCTTTATTTGCTCCTAAATGTGGTGTTGCCATTTTATCCTCCTACTTTTTATTCATAATTTGTATACCTGATGAAGTTCCTAATCTTTCAGCTCCTAATTCAATATATTTAACAGCTGTTTCATAAGTTTTTACTCCCCCAGATGCCTTGACCTTTGCTCTATTTCCTACAGTTTTTTTCATTAAAGTAACATCTTCAAATGTTGCACCATTTGTTCCAAAGCCAGTTGAAGTCTTTACAAAGTCTGCCTTAGCTTCTACTGCTAATTCGCAAGCTTTTACCTTTTCATCATCTGTCAAATAACAAGTTTCTATTATTACTTTTAATACATTAGTCCCTATAGCTTCTTTTATTTGTCTTATTTCTTCTCTTACATAGTCATATTCTTTTGCTTTTAACATTCCAACATTTATAACCATGTCTATTTCATTTGCACCATCTTCTATACATTTCTTTGCTTCATATACTTTTGCTTCTGTAGACATTGCTCCTAAAGGAAAACCTATAACAGCTGCTACCTTAACTTCTGTATTAACTAATAATTTTTTACATAATGACACATAACAACCATTAACACACACAGAATAAAATTTATATTCCTTTGCTTCATTACAAAGTTTTTCTATATCCTTAGGTGTTGTTGTAGCTTTTAATACTGTATGATCAATATATTTGTTTATTTCCATTTTATCTTGTCTCTTTCTATTCTATTATTTCTAATATTGTTTTAGGTTCATTAACCTTTTCTTCTGATATAACATAAGAATCTTGGATTAAATTTTCAGATTCTTTTAAGAATTCATCTGAATTATATTCTATTTCGCAGATAACTTCTCCCTTTTCTACTTTATCTGCAACCTTTTTTATTACCTTTAATCCAACACTATGATCAATTATAGATTCCTTTGTTGCTCTTCCTGCACCTATTACCATAGCTGCCTTACCTATTTCTTCTGTCTTTATCTTCTTTACATAACCAGATTTTTGAGCTCTAACTTGATATAAATTTTTTGCTTTTGGTAATAGACTATAATCATTAACTAAATTTCTATCTCCACCACTTTGTTCAATAAAATCAGCTAATTTTTCTAAAGCCTTTCCTGAGCTTATAACTTCATCTATTAAAGGTTCAGCCTCTTTAATAGATTTAACCTTACCATATGCCTTTAATGCAAGACCAACTATAGTATAAACTACTTCTTTTAAATCTGGCATTATATTACCTTTTAAAGCTTCAATACCTTCTATTATTTCATTGGCATTACCTATATTTCTTCCTAAAGGTTCATCCATATTAGATAAAACTACATTGGTATGTCTTTTTGCTCCTTTTCCTATTGTTATCATTCTTCTAGCAAGTTCTTTTGCATGTTCTATATCTTTCATAAAAGCTCCATCACCAACTTTAACATCTAATATTATTATATTAGCTTCTACTGCTAGTTTCTTACTCATTATACTACTTGCTATAAGTGGGATAGATGGCACTGTTGCACTAACATCTCTTAATGAATATATTTTTTTATCAAGTGGAACTATTTTATCACTATATCCCATAAGTCCTATACCTGTTTTATTTGCTATATCCATTAATTCTTCTTTTGTACTAGAGAACTTAAAATTCTTTATAGATTCAAATTTGTCTATTGTACCTCCAGTATGACCTAAGCCCTTACCAGATAATTTTGCTGTTGCCATACCTAATGCTGCTATTATTGGAGCTATAACTACTGTAACTTTATCTCCAACCCCTCCAGTACTATGTTTATCAACTAAAAATTTATTTATTTTATCAAATTTAATGATATCTCCTGAATCACGCATTTTCAATGTAAATTCTATTAATTCTTTATCTGTCATTCCATTAAAATATGTAGCCATCAAGAATGCAGATAATTGGTAATCTGGTACTCTTTGTGCTTGACATTCATCAAGTAAAAAATCTATTTCTTCTTTTGTTAATTCAATATTGTCTCTTTTATTTTGAATAATATCAACGATTCTCATGTCTATCCTTTCAAGAAAAGAAAAAACAGCATAAGCTGTTTTTTCCATTTAGGTTCTATTTTTGAACTTTGTCTGAAACTTTTATTTCTCCTGATTTAATCTTTTCAGCTATTTCTTTAATCTTATTTCTTATTTCTTCTGTAACAACTTTCTTACTAAATTCAAAGTCTGTAGTTCCAACACCATCTTCTTTTAATCCAAAGTATTTAATTCCAGATTTGAAATTACCATCTAAAGTGTCTTTAATTTGATTAAATACAGCATTGTCAACTCTTTTAACCATTGATGTTAAGATAACTCCTGGTTCTTCACCATCTTGATTTGAGTCAACACCTAAAGCATAAACTCCCTTTTCTTTAGCTGCTTGGAATACTCCTGAACCAGATGCTCCTGCTACTTGGAATACTATATCTGCATTTTTACCAATTAAAGTTTCTGTTAAAGTCTTAGCAGTTTGTGGATCATTAAATGGATTATTACCATTTATGAATACTGGTAAGATTTTAATATTTGGATTAACATATTTTGCACCTTGTTCAAATCCAGCTTGGAATCTCCAAATAACTGGGGCTTCAACTCCACCAACAAATCCTAAAGTATTTGTCTTTGTAACCATTGCTGACATTGCACCAAGTAAGAATGATCCTTCTTGTTCTTTAAATAATAGAGAAACTACATTTGGTAAATCTGATATTTCGTCATCTACTAATGCAAATTTTTGATCTGGAAATGCTTTTGCTGCTGCTACTACAGCATCTTTCATTGTAAATCCAACACCAATTATTAATTCATATTCACCTTTTTCAGCATATTGGAATAATTGATTTTGTGCTTCAGCTGAAGGATCTTTAGGTTCGTATTCACTAAATTCAATACCTAATTTGTCTTTTGCCATTTGTAATCCACGATATGCTGAATCATTGAATGATTTATCTCCTTTACCACCTGTTGAATAAACAATAGCAACTTTCTTAGCATTTGCTGGAGCTTTAGTATCAGCTGCCTTTGCTTCTTCTTTAGGTTTACATGAAACTAATGTTATCAATGTTAACACAGTTCCCATAAAAGCTAAAATTTTTTTCATTAACTTTCCCTCCTATATTTAATCATAGCTAGTAAATTATACCTTGAAACAAGTACAATTGCAAATTATTATTTTTCATATGGTTTTCCATCAGCCTTAGGTGCTCTTGCCTTTCCGACGAAACCAATTAATACAAATATTGTTAAAATATATGGTATCATTTCTAAGAATTGTTGAGGTATAGGTAATTCTAAAGCTTTTGCATTATATGCAAATGATTGCCCAAATGAGAATAATAGCGATGCTATAATAGCTCCTAATGGATTCCATTTACCAAATATCATAGCTGCCAAAGCCATAAATCCTCTACCTGCTGTCATATTTTGAACAAAATGTTGCAAAATAACTGTTGACATATATGCTCCACCAAGTCCTGCATACATACCTGATAAAAGAACTCCTATATATCTATATTTATATACATTTATACCTACTGTATCGGCTGCTAATGGATGTTCTCCTACTGTTCTTAATCTTAATCCAAATACTGTCTTATATACTATGAAATATGTTAATATTGCTAGAATATATACTACTGATAAAACTATCAAACTATTGGCTCCATGTTTAGCTTTTTCTGTTGACCCCGCTGCATGGAACATTACTTTTATAAGGAAGCTTGTTGTTGAAACAGCAAATAAGTTTATTGCTACTCCACTAACTATTTGATTTCCCTTAAGGTGTATGCTTATAACAGCATGTATCAATGATACTAAACCACCAATTATTATCCCTGCTAAAATTCCTAAATATGGATTACCTGTATATAGATTTACACAAGTTGCCGCATAGGCCCCAGCTAACATCATACCTTCTAGTCCTATATTAACTACTCCTGATAATTCACATAAACATGCTCCTACTGCTGTTATTAGAATAGGTGGAGCTATAATTATTGTTTGTTTTAATATAAATAATAGTGTTCCCATCATAACTTACCTTCTTTCTTTTTCAACATGTAATAGAACAGATTTTCAGCTGCTACCAAGATAACTATTAATGCTTGCATTATATAAACTATTTCTTTATCTAATTTATAATCTATTTGTAATGTTTGACCACCTATTTCTAGTGATGCATAGAAAATTGAAGCAAAGATAATACCTATTGGATTATTTTTACCTAATAGTGAAACTGCTATACCTGTAAATCCAAAATCACCCATGATTCCATCAGTATAAATATAGAAAGTTGATCCTCCTAATATTCTTTCTGCTCCTCCTAGACCTGCTATTGCACCTGCTATTCCTATTGATATGAATGAAATTAATTTAGGACTTATTCCTGCATTTTCTGCTGATGTTGTATTATATCCCACTGCTCTTATCTTATATCCTAATGATGTTTTCTTAAAGAAATAGTAAGTTAAAATACATAGTGCTACTGCTATTAACAAACCAATATTAAGTGATTGCTTAGTTATTTTTTCTAAACCGAATAATGATGTAAGTCTAGCATGTTCTAATATTGGTGCTGATTGAGTATTTCCTGAATTTGGATCTTTTATAGGCCCTGTTAATAGGAAATTTTGGAAAGGCGCTATAATATAGTTCAACATTATTGTACTAATTACTTCATTTATTCCAAAAATTGATTTTAATAAACCTGCTATACCTGCCCATATAAAACCAAAAAGTGCTGCAACTATAAGAGCTAGTAACATACTACCAAACATATTTCCACAGTATAAACCTATTAAAGTTGCTCCTATTCCTCCTGCCATCATTTGCCCTTGAACACCGATATTAAACATTCCACCTTTGAATGAAAATAGAACTGCCAAAGATGAGAATAATAGTGGTGTTGCATAAACTAATGTCTTAGCTAACCCATTAAATTTAAATACTCTTGATGTTTGATAAAAAGCTGCTTTTATCATACTTCCATATGCTACCAAAGGATTGACCCCTCTTGCAATTATAATCATAGCACCTATAATCAAGGCTACCAATACTGCTAATAGTGATGGAAGTAATGAATATATCATATTATTTATTTTTTTATTCATTGAATTTTTCCTCCTGCCATAAGTATTCCTAGCTTTTCAATTGTAGCATCTTCTCTATTTAGAACACCTATAATTTCTCCTGAATACATAACTCCTATTCTATCACTTAAAGCCATAATTTCTGATAATTCAGCTGAAACAACTAAAATAGCTTTACCCTTTGTTCTTTCATGTAAAATAGTATTATGTATCATTTCAATAGCTCCTATATCAACCCCTCTTGTTGGTTGAGCTGCTATTATAAATTTATTTTCTTTTTCAAGTTCTCTTGCTACAACTACTTTTTGTTGATTTCCACCTGATAGACCACCATATATTACATTAGGATCTGTTGGTCTTATATCAAAAGTTTTAATATATTCGTTTACCTTGCTATCAATTTTACTTTGATTTAAAATTCCACAATTTACATAAGGATCTAAAACTCCTAAAATTAAATTTTCTTTAACTGTAAATTCATCTATTGTTGCTCTTTTATGTCTATCTTCAGGTATATGTGCTAGCCCATTATGTCTTATAAATTTAGGTGATTTATTTACTGCACTTACTCCATCTATTGTATATGATCCTGACAAAGCCTTTCTAAGTCCTGCCAAAACTTCAATTAACTCTGTTTGTCCATTACCTTCAACTCCGGCAATTCCAAAAACTTCACCTTCTCTTATTTCAAAGCTAATACCCTTAACTTTTTCAATACCTAAATCATTTTTTGCTCTAAGATTTTCTACTTTTACTAAAGTATCACCTATTTTAACTTCTTCTTTTTTAATATTAAATAGTACTTGTCTTCCAACCATCATATTAGCTATAGTTTCTTTTGTTGCTTCACTTGTTTTAAGTTCACCAACATCTTTTCCTCTTCTTATAACAGTAATATTATCTGACAAATCTAAAACTTCTTGTAATTTATGAGTTATAAAAATAATAGTTTTACCTTCTTTTATTAAATTTCTCATAATTCCATATAGTTCTATTACTTCTTGTGGTGTCAAAACTGCACTAGGTTCATCAAAAACTAATAATTCTGCTCCTTTGAATAAGATTTTAAGTATTTCTACTCTTTGTTGTATACCTACTGATAAATCTCCAACTTTTGCATCTGGGTCAATATTTAAACCATATCTTTCTGAAACTTCCTTTACTTTTTTTCTTGCTCTATCTAAATCAAAAAATATTCCAGCTTTTTTAGGTTCAAATCCTAAAACCATATTTTCTGCAACTGTTAAGGTTTCAACTAACATAAAATGTTGATATACCATACCTATGCCCAAATGAGCTGCTATTGTAGGTGTTGCAATATCTACTTTTTTACCCTTGTAGAATATTTCACCTGATGTCAAATCATACAAGCCATTTAATATTTTCATCAAAGTTGATTTACCTGCACCATTTTCTCCAACAATGGCATGTATTTCGCCTTGACGAATTTTAAGGTTTATATCATCATTTGCGACTATTTTACCGCCAAAAAATTCTTTTCGTATATTTCTCATTTCCAAAATATAGTCACTCATTATTTCTGATCCTCCCATCATTTACTCCTATTATTATACCCATTTTTTCATAAAAAACAACCATAATCAATCATTTATTTTATTTATTTCTTTTGCAATATTTTTGGGTAAAATCTTTTCTAATTCTTCTAAATCAGCTTCTAAAACTGCCTTTACAGTACCAAATTTTTCTAATAGTTCTTTTTTTCTCTTTTTTCCTATTCCCTTTATTTCATCTAATTTACTATGAAGCACTCTTTTCTCTCTTAAAACTTTATGATAGTTTATAGCAAATCTATGAACTTCGTCTTGAAATCTAGTAATTAATTTAAATAATTCTTCTTTACTTTGTAAATCAAACACTTTTTTTTCATCACAAATACCATAAGTTTTATGATGATCATCCTTATACATTCCAAAGACAGGAAGATCTATATCATTTTCTTTCAAAGCCCTTTTTATTACACTAACATGTGCTTTACCGCCATCTAATAAAATTAAGTCTGGATATGGATTATGTTCCATTCTTCTTAGAATTACTTCTTTCATAGAATCATAATCATTTGCCCCAACTACAGTCTTTATTTTATATTTTCTATAAAGTTTTGTAGCTCTTTTTCCATTAATAAAAGCTACTCCAACGCCAACATTATCGCTTCCTTGTATATTAGACATATCATAACATTCTATAAATCTAGGATATTTATCCAAATTTAATAATTTTTTTAATTCCTCTAAGTCTTTCGTTAGATTTTGCTTTTCATTATAGTATCTTTCTTGTTCATTAATCAAATTTACCTCAGCCAAATTTAAAAGTTTTGCAAGCCTACCCCTTTTTGGAAAAACTATTTTAACATTTTTTTTCTTTTCTTCTTTAAACCAAGCACTCAAAACTTCCTTTTTATCCTCAAAATTAGAAGAAAGTACTATTTTACTAGGTAATAATTTTTTATCGTAATATTGTGGAATAATACTGTCAATTATATCATTATCTATCATATTATCAATTCGCTTCGAATCTTTTGCTATTAATTTTCCAGCTCTAATACTTAAAACACAAATAAATATATCATCTTTATTTTTTTTAATAGAGAAAATATCTTCATCATTTTTTGTATTAGTTTCTGTTATTTGATATGACAATAATTTTTTCAAAGATTTTATTCTTTCTCTTTCTATAATAGCTCTTTCATATTCCAAATTTTGACTAAAAGTTTCCATTCTTTTTTCTAAATATTTTAAAACCTCTATATCTTTATTTTCTAAAAAATCTAAGAGATGTTTAACATTTTCTAGATACTCTTCTTTAATTTCTGGTAGCTTATAATAACAAGGTCCATTGCATAATTTCATATAATATTTAAGGCAGACCTTTGTATTTTTTCTCATATCTATCTTACAATCTCTTATCTTAAATACCTTCATTATATTATTAACTACTTCCTTCATATTAACATTAGGAAAAGGTCCAAAATAATAGGCATCATCTGTTACCTTTCTAACTACCAATATTCTTGGATACTCTTCCTTTGTTATTTTAATATATGGATAAGTCTTTTGATCTTTTAATAAGATATTATATTTTGGTTTATGTTTTTTTATTAAATTATTTTCTAATATAAAGGCTTCTACTTCTGAGGTACATATAAAAAAATCTATACTTTCTATGTTTTTAACTAATTCCATTGTTTTTATATTATGTGCACCAACGAAATATGAACTAACTCTATTTTTCAAATTTTTTGCTTTACCTATATATATTATCTTTCCTTCAATATCCTTCATTAAATATACACCGGGATTTAATGGGATATTAATTTTTTTAATATCCATTTTATTTTCCTTCGATATTATATTCTATCTCCGTAGCTAACATTTTTGATACAGTACAATATTTCTTTATATATTCTACAATTTCTTCTTTTTCACCTTCTACAAGTTTTTTATCTACTTTAATATTTAATACAAATTTCCCATCATATACTACATCAGCTTCTACATATATATTAGCTAATTTTTGTTTTAGATAATATCCTCTAACACACATTAAAGCACAACTTGTCATACCTACTACAACATAGCCAACTGGTGTTGTTCCAAAGAATTTATCCTTATCCAACAAATATGAAAAATCTTCAGTATTTGCTTTAACAACAAAATCTTTTTTTGTAATTCCTTTTACTTTATACATAAAAATCAACCTCCGATTATATTTTTGCATATTTTTCACATATATGCAAGTATGTGTTATAATACAGGCAATGGAAAGTAATGAATGAAAAAACATATGAAAATACACTTAAAAATTAGCAAATAAAAAAAATATATAAATTAAATTATATAAATAAAGAAGGTGCTGTATACTTTACAGTACCAGACAGATAAAGGAGGTTCAATTTTATGAATACAATAAATACGATTGTTTGGCTGTTCCCGGTTATTTTTATGCTACATGACTTCGAGGAGATTATTTTTGTGGAGGCATGGAAACGGAAATATAAAAGAAAAATACAAACAACAAAAATGAAGAAGATTCCATTTGCCGATTTGGGAAGCACACCGTCATTTTCCATTGGTGTATTGATTGAATTTTTAATTATTTCAGCTTTATCCCTCTCTGCTTGTATCTTTGATTGGTACTTTTTGTGGATGGGATTATTTTTTGGATTTACCATTCACCTGATTGTGCATTGTATGTTGGCGTTACAATTTAATGGCTATGTACCCGGAGCGGTCACCGCAATCCCGTTCATTCCGTTATGCTTTTATATCCTTTGGGTTTCAAATAAATTACTTTCTTTTACCACAGCTCAATTATGGATTAGTTGTGTAGTAGGCGCTATTTTGATGCTCTTAATGGTGGCTGTTTTGCATAGATGTATGAAATCGTTTGAAACTTTTATCAAGAAGTGGGAAATTTAATTACTAACAAATCGCAAATTTTCAAGGAGGTTAAAAAATGAAAATTAAAAAAATACTATTAGTTTTTTTATTTTTACCAATAATTTCTTTATCTTCAACAGTTAAAGTACCCATTTCTGTTGTTTATTCAGGAATTTCAAAAATTTTTCCAATAGAAAAAGAAAAATTGGGAGGTAAATTAACTATATCTAATCCTAGTCTAGCTATATATAATAACAAGTTTTTAATAAAAACAGACTATGTTATTGATACTTTATTCAAAGATTTTTCTGGAACTATGCTTTTTGAATCAGATATTAGATTTGATAATAATACCTCTGATATATATTTAAGTAATGTAAAACTTATTGAATTAACAGATCGTGGTGAAACCTATGTACCAACAGAGAAATTTGCAACTAATACCTTAGTTCAAGCTATGTATAAAATGGCAGAAAGCAAAAGTATTTATAATACTAAGGAGAATAAGTTAACCAACTTATTACCTATTAAAAATATTCTTATAGAAAATGACGGCTTACACATTGAATTTTAAAGAGTGTAAGCTCTTTTTTTTTATATTTTACTTTTTTAACTATATTAAATATTTATTCAAAATATTTATAGAAGCATTAATTTTATTTATACTTAAATAAAAAAATATACCTAACTCTTTCCATTTTTATTTACTTAACTCTATTTTGTATATATATTGTAAAATATATTTTTATTTTTTTTTATTTTTTCACTTTTTTACCTTATTGTCTTAAAATATCAATTAATATATAATAAACTATATTTCATACATATAAATTGCATAGCAATAGAAAGGATAAAAATGAAGAATATTTCTAAATTCATAATTAAAAGAATTTTGGCAAGCTTTGTTACTTTACTTTTAATAATTAGTATTACATTTGTACTATTACATCAATTGCCAGGGGATCCTTTTCAAGGGGAGAAAGCGATTCCGCCACAAATTAAAGCTAATTTAATGGCTAAATATGATTTAGATAAACCTTTATCTATTCAATATTTAACTTATTTAAAACAATTAAGCAAGGGTGATTTAGGTTTATCAATGAAAGAAAGAGGAAGAAGTGTTAATTCCGTTATAAAAAATAGTTTTCCTGTATCAGCTGATTTAGGATTAAGAGCTATCTTATTTGGACTAATTGTAGGTATACCTTTAGGTATTTTTTCAGCCTTATTTAGAAATAAATTAATAGATAGATTTTCAATGATAATTGCTGTAATTGGTATTTCCGTACCTAGCTTTATAATAGCTGGTTTATTACAATTATATGCAGTAAATATTCATAAAGAAATTTTAATAAACAAATTACATTTACCCTTAGGTAGAATTCTATTAACTGGTTGGGATAGCCCCGCTAAAAAAATATTACCAGTCATTGCCTTAGGCTTATTCATAGTAGCAGAAATTGCAAGACTTATGAGAAGTAAAATGATAGAAATAATGGAACAAGATTATATTAAACTAGCTATAGCTAAAGGAGTAAGTCCTTTAAAAATAGTTTTAACACATGCACTTAGAAATGCCTTGCTTCCAATAATAACAATAATATCTCCAACTATCGCAGGAGTTCTAACAGGATCATTTGTTATAGAAACAATGTTTGGTATACCAGGTCTTGGTAAATACTATATAGGTAGTATCATAGATAGAGATTATACTATGGTTTTAGGAGTTACAATCTTCTACGCAGCATTTTTAATCCTTATGATGATAATAATGGATTTAGTTTATGCTTTAGTTGATCCTAAAATTAAAATTGAAGGAGGTAAATAATGGTTAAATACGATAGAGAAAAATATAAAACTACACCTGAAGATTTTACCTTCGTTGGTCCTGACAAAAATAAAAGAGAAGAAATAACTAAACCAAGCCTTACTTATTGGCAAGATGCATGGAGAAGATTTAAGAAAAATAAATTAGCAATGTCATTCTTAATTTTCCTAGGCTTTGTACTTTTTCTAGCTATATTTGGACAACAAATTACAAAATATTCATATTTTGAACAAAATACAAAATTAAGATTTTTAACACCTTTTAAAGGTTTTTCACTAGGTCATTATCTTGGAACAGATACTTTAGGTCGTGACTTATTTGCTCGTATATCTCAAGGTATTAGAGTATCTATGGAGCTTGCTATTATAGTTGCCACTGTTTGTGTAGTTATAGGTACAATTTATGGTTCAATAGCTGCATATTTTGGTGGAATAATTGATATGTTGATGGTAAGATTTATAGAAATTGTAATTGCTGTACCTTCAATGATATATATAATACTTTTAATGGTAGTTATGGGAAATAGTGTTAAAACTATTGTAATTGCTCTTTCACTAACAAGATGGCTAGGTTATGCCCTACTTGTTAGAGGTGAAGTATTAAAATTAAAAGAAAATGAATATGTTATGGCTTCAACTGCACTAGGTGCAAGTTTTACAAGAATAATGTTTAAACATCTAATACCCAATACTCTAAGTGTTATTATAGTAAAATTAACAATGGATATACCCTCAATAATTTTCTCTGAAGCTTTCTTAAGTTTCATTGGTTTAGGAGTCCCAATACCTCAGGCTTCACTAGGTAATCTTGCCGCAGATGGTTTTAAAGAAATAAATTCACATGTTTACTTATTCTTAATACCTTCAGTTGCAATATCACTAATTACTTTATCTTTTAATATTATTGGTGATGCCTTAAGTGATGCTTTGAATCCAAAACTTAGAGATTAGAAAGGAACAAAATGGAAGAAAATATTTTAGAAGTTAAAAATTTAAGTGTGTCATTCAACACCTATGCTGGTGAAGTAAAAGCATTAAGAGATATTAGCTTTTCTGTTAAAAGAGGTGAAACACTTGCAATAGTTGGAGAATCTGGTAGTGGAAAATCTGTCACTGTACAAACAATAATGAGATTGCTTCCAACTCCACCCTGTGAAATTAAAAATGGGCAAATTATTTTTGATGGTGTTGATTTATTAAAATTAAACTCAAAAGAAATGAGAAAATATCGTGGTGGAAGAATAGGAATGATATTTCAAGATCCTATGACTTCTTTAAATCCCGTTATAAAAATTGGTAAACAAATAATGGAAGGTATCTTAATACATAAAAAAGTATCAAAAGCAGAAGCAAAGAAATTAGCTATTGAAATGTTAAGAAAGGTTGGAATACCTAAACCTGAAGAAAGATTTGATCAATATCCTCACCAATTTTCTGGAGGTATGAGACAAAGAGTCGTAATTGCTATAGCTCTTGCTTGTGAACCTGATTTACTTATTTGTGACGAACCTACAACAGCACTAGATGTCACTATACAAGCTCAAATATTAGACTTAATTAATGAACTTAAAAAATCATTAAATATAGCTGTTATACTAATAACACATGATTTGGGAGTTGTAGCTGAAACTGCTGATAAGGTAATTGTTATGTATGCTGGTGAAAAATTAGAAGAAGCTAGTGTTGAAGACCTATTTAATAATCCTTTACACTCATATACTTGGGGCTTATTAAAATCTTTACCTAGATTAGATACTGATTCAAGTACCGAACTATTTTCAATAAATGGTACTCCACCAGATTTATTAAATCCACCTAAAGGTGATCCTTTTGCAGCAAGATCTGAATTTTCATTAAAAATTGATTATGAAAGAAAACCACCTTTAGTTGAAGTTACAAAAAATCACTTTGTTAAATGTTGGCATTATACAGATGGTGCTCCTACAATGACTTTTTTACAAGATGGAAATATACTAATGCAACCAAAAGTAGGAGATTCATATATTATTAAAACAAGCTTTTCAAATTTAAAAATGGCTAATATAAAGGGAGGGAAATAATGGAAAAAGTATTTGAAATTAAAAATTTAAAAAAATATTTCCCCTTAGAAGGCAAAGAAGTCTTAAAAGCTGTTGATGATGTTAGCATAGATATATATAAAGGAGAAGTATTAAGTTTAGTTGGTGAATCTGGTAGTGGTAAAACTACCTTTGGTAGAACTATCTGCAAATTATATGAAAAAACTTTTGGTACTGTAGAATTTTTTGGAAAACCTATTGAAAAATATTCAAAAAAAGATTTTACAAAAAATGTACAAATGATTTTTCAAGACCCTCAAGCTTCACTAAATCCAAGAATGACTGTGGGAGATATAGTAGCTGAAGGCATGGATATACATAAATTGTACAAATCAAAAAGTGAAAGACAAGATAAAATATATTCCTTACTTGAATTAGTAGGTTTAAGTAGAGAACATGCTAATAGATTCCCACATGAATTTTCTGGAGGGCAAAGACAAAGAATTGGTATAGCTCGTGCTTTAGCAGTAAATCCTAAAGTTTTAATTTGTGATGAGCCTATTTCAGCCTTAGATGTTTCTATACAAGCACAAGTTGTAAATCTTTTAAAAAAATTACAAAAAGAAAGACAACTAACTTTAATTTTTATAGCTCACGATCTATCAATGGTTAAATATATATCAGATAGAGTAGCTGTTATGTTCAGAGGAAGAATCGTCGAATTAGGTTCACCTGATGAAGTGTATAATAATCCTATACATATTTATACAAAATCATTAATATCAGCTGTACCTATACCTGATCCTCATCATAATAAAACTCATCGTATACAAATGGATGAATCATATTTGAGAAGTCCAGTAGGAAGCATGAGTGAAGTAAAAAATATTATGCCAAACTCTGGTCTTGTTGAATATAAAAAAGATCATTATGTAGAAAAAGAATATATAGAAAATAACGGAGGTAACTTATGAAAAAATTATTAGCAATATTTGTTTGCTTTTTAGCCTTATTTAGTTGCGGATCTAATTCTTCATCTAACGGAAAATATTTAACCATTAACTTAAATGAAGAAGGTAAAACAATAGATACTGCTCTACAAACTGATGTTTCATCTGGTGATTTACACACTTTTTTAAGTGAAGGTTTAACAAAAATTGATACTAAAACTAAACAACCTATACCTGGTTTAGCTGAAAAATATGACATATCTGAAGATGGACTTACATATACTTTCCATTTAAGAGATGGAATAAAATGGTCTAATGGAGAAAAAATTACAGCAAATGACTTTAAATTTGCTTGGCTTCGTGCTTTAGATCCTAATACAGCAGCTCCTTATGCATATATGCTATATCCTATTAAAAATGCTGAAAAATTTAACACTGGAAAAGCTACTAAAGATGAAGTAGGAATAAAAGTTTTAGATGATAAAACATTAGAAGTTAAACTAGAAGCTTCTACACCATATTTCTTATCACTAACAGCCTTTGTTACATATATGCCATTAAATGAAAAATTTGTAACTGAATGTGGAGATAAATTTGCATTAGAACCTGACAAATTACTTTATTCAGGTCCATTCAAAATGGTATCATGGACACATAACTCTGAAATAAAATTAGTTAAAAATGAAAATTATTATGACAAAGACAAAATTAACTTAGATGGTGTTAATATAAAATTCATAGCTAATCCTGCTGCTGCATTAAATGCATTTAAAAATGATGAAATTGATTTTACTTCATTAACTGCTGAACAATATGAAGAATACAAAGATAATCCTAACTTACATAAGGTTTTAATGGCTACAAATTGGTATTTAGAATTTAATCACAAAAATAAATTCTTAGCTAATAGCAATGTAAGAAAAGCTATACTTATGGCTATTAATAAAGAAGAATTAACTAAAACTGTTTTCAATGGAATAAATGATCCTGCTTATACATTTACTCCTAAAGGTGTTGGTATGCCTGGTCTTAAAACAAATGATTTTGCAACAGAAATAGGAGTAAGTGCTCCAAAATTCAATGCTACTGAAGCAAAAGCTTATCTTGAAAAAGGATTAAAAGAACTAGGTCTTGATAAGGCTCCAACTCTTTCAATAATTCTTAATGATTCTGGTTTAAACAAGAAAATTGGTGAATCTATACAAGAATATTTAAGAGTTAATTTAGGTATTACCCTTAATATAGAAACAATGGCATTTAAAGAAAGACTTTCAAGAATGGAAAGTGGACAATTTGATGTAGTATTAGCTGGTTGGGGTGCAGATTATCAAGATGCTATGACTTTCTTAGACTTATTAGAATCAACTAATGGTAATAACCATGGTAAATATTCAAATACTGAATATGACAAGTGTATAAGACTTGCAAAATCAACTTCAAATAAAGAAGAAAGATATGCAGCTATGAAAAAAGCAGAAGAAATAATAGCTTCTGATGTACCTATTGCTTTATTATTCCAAGCAAAGAAAAATTATATAGTAAATGAAAAACTATCTAACTTTACTTTCTCAGCAGTAGGTCCTGATTTCTTTATGAATTATGCTGACATTAAATAGAGGTGAATTTTATGATTAAGAAATTTTTATTATCACTATTTCTTTTTATTACCCTGTTTTCTTGTGGGAGTTCTACTTCCACAGGAAAAGTATTAAATTACAGACTTCCTGAAGAAGGTAAAAGTTTAGACCCGCAATTATTAACTGATCACACTGGTTGTAACATACACCAATTACTTAGTGAAGGTTTAACTAAACTTGATATGGAAACAAAGCAACCTAAACCAGGTTTAGCAGAAAAATATGAAGTTAGTGCTGATGGTTTAACATGGACTTTCCACTTAAGAGATAATCTTAAATGGTCAAATGGTGATAAATTAACTGCAAATGATTTCAAATATGCATGGTTGCGTGCATTAGATCCTAAAACTGCTTCAGAATATGCATTCATACTTTTCCCAATAAAAAATGCTGAAAAATTCAATGACGGAAAATGTAGTAAAGATGAAGTAGGAATAAATGTATTAGACGATAAAACATTAGAAGTTAAACTTGAAAATGTTACACCTTACTTCCCATCATTAACTGCATTTGTAACTTACTTACCTGCAAATGAAAAATTCGTAGAAGAAAAAGGTGAAAAGTATGCATTAGAACCTGAAGATATTTTATCTTCTGGTCCATTCATATTAAAAAAATGGACACATAACTCTGAAATGTATCTAGAAAAAAATCCTAACTACTATGCTAAAGATAAAATCTCACTTGATGGTGTTAAGATTAAATTCATAATGGATAATGCTGCTGCATTAAATGCATTTAAGAATGATGAAATTGATTTTACTAATATAAGTTCTGAACAATATGACGAATTTAAAGATGATAAGAGATTAAAAGTTCTTCCTCAAGCTCAAATGTACTTCTTAATGTACAACTTCCAAAACAAAGTATTAACTAACTTGAAGATAAGAAAAGCATTTGATCTTGCATTAAATAAGGATGATATAAACAAATCTGCATTCAATAGTTTAAATACTGTTATATACAATTTTACTCCACACAAAGTTGGTATGCCAGGTAATAAGACAAATGACTTTGGTAGTGAAGTTGGAGATATTATAGAAAAATACAATGCAGATAAAGCTAAAGAACTATTTAAAGAAGGTATGAAAGAACTTGGTTTAACTGAATTTCCTAAATTATCTATAATAGTTAATGATATGGACAACAACAAGAAAGTTGCTGAAAATATACAAGAACAACTTAGAACAAATCTTGGTATAGAATTTGATATCCAAGTTATGACATATAAGGAAAGATTATCAAGACAAACTAGTGGTGACTTTGATATAGCTCTTACTCGTTGGGGTGCTGACTATCAAGATGCTATGACATTCCTTGATTTATTCATGACTAAAAATGGTAATAACAATGGTAAATATTCTAATCCAGAATATGACAAATATGTTCAATTAGCTAAATCTGAACCAGACAAGGCTAAGAGATTTGAATACTTGAAGAAAGTAGAAGAAATAATAGCAAATGATGTACCAATTACTGTACTTTATCAAGTAAATAAATACTATGTTGTAAATGATAGAATTTCAAACTATGCTTTCTCTCCTGTTAATAGTGACATGTTTGCTGAAACGGTGATAAAATAGATGAAAATTAAACTTATAGCCTTTGATTTAGATGGCACAATCTTTACAAACAAAGTTTCAGAAAAAGTAAAATTAGCTTTTTCTGAATTACAAAAAAAGAATATTAAATTACTTCCAATAACTGGAAGATCATTGAAATCTACTCTTGAAATATTAGATATGGCTAATATACAAAATAGAGATTTAACAGTTTTAACTACTGGAGCTCTTGTACAAAATTTAAATACTAAGCAGATTTTAAATGGAAATTTTTTAACAGTAGCAGATTTTATAAAATTAAAAAAATATGAAACAGAAAATATTCATATCTATGTTTATACTACTGAATTTTTATACTATTCTCTACTTAGTGATGAATTTTTAAGTGATGCTTCTGCTCTTAAAGATCCTATAAAAGCTATAACGGATCAAAATTTTATAGGTAATATCTGTAGAATTAATTTTATGGGAAAAGAAGAGGAACTTAATAAATTTAAGGAAAAATATCTAAGTACATTTGAAAAAGATTATTATGCAATTAGCAATATACCTACAAGCTTAGAATTACTTTCAAAAAATTCTAGTAAAGCTAATGGTTTGAAATTTATAATGTCTTATTATGGCTTAAATAAAGATGAAATTTTGGCTATAGGTGACGGTAATAATGACATCTCTATGTTGGATATTGTTACAAATTCTGTTGCAATGGGCAATGCTAGTGAAATTGTAAAAAGTCATGCAAAATATGTAACAAAATCAGTATATGATGATGGTTTTTATGAAATATTAAAAGAATTAAAAATATTAGATTAACAAAAATGGAACTATACTTTTGTATAATTCCATTTTTTTATTAGAATTTCAAAATTGTTGCAGTTAAAGGTTTTATTAATATAGAATTTTTATTTATCTTTAAACCTTCAACATTTTTTATTCCATTAATGTCTACCTTGTTAGCATCAACTAATACTTTTGCCTTATCAACATTAGAATAATATACCAATCTATCCTTTGAATCAGCATTTACTATTACAAGATAATGAGCTTTACCATCATTAATTTCATAAGCCAATAAAAGATCTTCCTTATTTTCTGTCAATAATTTAAGTTTTTTATCTATTTCTTCTTTTGATTTTAATCTAAAGCTTTCTATATTTCTACGAAGTTGTATCAAGCCTCTTGTATATGGCACAATTTCGCTATTTTTCATTCTTTCCCAGTCAAATTTATTAATAGCATCTGGTGCGTTGTATGAATCATGTATGAAATATGGATATTTTATACCTTCTACAAATGTTGCCTTTTCAGGAACTTTATCTTTTGGAACATCTACCATAATTTGTTTTGTTCTACCAAATTCTTGCCCAGCATGTAAAAATGGTGTACCTTGTGATGTTAGAATTATGAAATTTCCTAATTTAACTCTCTTAATTATTTCCTTATAATCTTTAGCTATACTTGGATCAAGTTTAGTTGATTTAACTATAACATCAAATAAAGTTAAATTATCATGTGCTTCAGCATATTGAATTACATCTCCAGGTTCATCAGCAACAAAGTTTGTTGGTTGTGCCTTAATATTACTAAATAATTCTTGAATATTAGATTTTTTACCTGTCAAAAAGGCAGGTGTACCTTCATTAGGGAAACCTGATTTAAGCTTATTTCTAATATCATCAGAAAATACTGCAACTGAATTTGTGTCTTTCATCCAAGTTTGATCAGCTGGTTGAACTTTAATATTAGTATCTCCTTCATAAGTTCTCCATCCTTCACCTAACATCAATACATTTTTATTTATCTTTTTTGCTTCATTATATGCCATTTCTATGGTTTTTGCATCATGGTCACCCATCATATCAAATCTAAATCCATCTACCTTATATTCATTCATAAGATATTTAATTGAATCTAGTAAAATTCTTCTTGACATATAGTGTGTAGTTCCTAATCTTCCTCCACCAAAATTTGTTTTTGTATTTCCATTTTCATCCATGAAGTAATAATAATTTGGTTCTATATCATCAAATATAGAGGCTTTTGCTGTATGGTTATACACTACATCTAATATTACTCCCATACCTCTTTTATGTATTTCATTGACTAACTCTTTAAATTCTTTGATTCTTTCTTCAGGATTTTTTGGATTAATTGAATACATACCTGTTAATGAGAAATAATTTTGTGGATCATAACCCCAATTATAGTTTGTATCTTTTTGTAAATAATCATATGATCTTAAATTTCTTTTTGATTCATCTATGTTATAATAACTTAATATTGGTAGTAATTGTATATGAGTTACACCCAAACTTTTGATATAATCTAATTTTTCAATAAAAGCCTTGAAAGTACCATATGGAGCTTTTAATTTAAGATTTTTGTCTGAAGTAAAATCTCTAACATGTACTTCATAAATAATCGCATCTTCTCTTTTATCATAATTTTTTATTTTTGCAAAATTTAAATTTTGTAAGCCTATTTTATTTGGATCTAAAAATACTCCCTTAGCTATAGGTTCATTTTTTGATTTATCCCACAAACCTAGTGCTTTTGCATAAGGATCTAAACAAATAAATTTATCATTATTTCGTTCTACTTCATATTGATAGTAATAATCTGTGTAATTTTTTATTAGCTTATTTGCTTTTAAAGTTGTTTCAAATACACCTCTTTGTTTTTTTTCTAACTTAAATTTAGCTACTAATTTATCTTGATTATTTTTATCAAAAATTAAAACATTAACATTTTCAGCACTTGGTGCCCATAAATGTAATTTAACTTCTTTCCCTTGTTTTAAAATTTCAGAACCTAATACTCCGTCATAGCTATATAAGGAATCCTTTAATTGCCATCCTATTATTGTATCAATTTCATCATTAGCATATTTCACTTGATAAGGACTTTCACTTATTGGGAATTTTGCCCTAACCTTTACAAGCTTAGTTTCTGGTTCTATTATTATATCTTCTATACTAATAGTATTGTTATTTTTATCTTTAATAAGTAAATTTTTTAATATTTCTTCTTTTTGTACAGCTTTTAAACTTGTAAATTTTAATTGCATTTCATTTTCACTTATATGATTTGCACCTATCATTCTAACATCACTTATGAAATATGGGTTTGTGTAAACGCTTGCATCATCATCTCTTAAAAAAATTTGCTTATAGTTTTTAACATTATCAAAGATGATATCTTTTTTTACTATTTTTACATCATCCCCTTTTTTACTTTCATCAAGCAAAAGAAGCCCTAATTTACTTGCGTTAGGTTTAAGTTTTATATCTACATAATGCCCATATTTACCTATTTGATCAAAATCTTTACCATCTGGCCACTTAGTTAAACTTTCTTCAGTATCATTCCAAAACCATAAAGACTTATTCTTGTAATCATTATCTGATCTATAATAATAGACCCTCATTACATTTTTTTCTTTTAGTGGCTCTACCATATTTACATTAAAATCTTCATCTAACCAAACTTCATTTATCTTTTCATTTTTTACAGGAATTTTTTGATCCTTTTCTGTAATTTTTTTATCACCATTAAGTACTAAAAATCCTATATCTTCAATTTTTTTTGATTTTTTAATATCTACATACCAACCATAGGCATCTTTTTTTGTGATTTTTGTTGCACCAGTAGGCCAATTTGTACTAGCTTTTTCTACTCCACCCCAAAGCCATAAACCATTATTTTCTATCTTATCTGAACCTATATTTTTCAAATGAACTCTAATATAGCCTTTTTCTATTTTATCTTTTTCTTGTTGCGTAATATTTTGAACATTAGCCTTTGTTTGTTCAATTGTTGGAAGAGCAAACATTAAATTACTTACAATTAAAATTGAAAATATTCCAATAACCTTTTTCATATTTACACTAAGCCTCCTTGATTAAAACTTCATATTTATTACCCTTATCGCTTAATATTAAGATATATTGATTTTTCTTACCTCTTCTTTCAAGATATACCCTAGAATCCTTTTCATAAATTCTTAAATCTGCATTTATGAAATCTTCATTAGTTCTATATTTTAATATATCTAAAACTTCTTTAATTGGTTCTTTAGACCAGTCAAAAACTCTTCTTGAATCTGGATCCCCTTCACCTTGTAATGCTATTTCTGTACCATAATAAATACATGGTGTTCCTGCATAGAAGAATAATAGATATAGACCAGCTAAAAATTTCTTTTTATTATCCTTAACTTCTGTTATAAATCTAGGTTTATCATGAGAATCTAATAAATTAAATAATGTATTATTTACTTGTCCTCTATATCTAACTAATAAAGAATTCAACCTATTTGCTAAACCTTTTTCATCTATTTCTTCTTTTGAAAAATAGTCAAAGCAAGCCTTTGTAAAGGCATAATTCATAACACTATCATATTGATCTCCACCTAAATATGAATTTGATATATGCCAATCTTCTGCTATTATTACACAGTCTTCTTTAAGTCCTCTAACTGCCTTTCTATATCTTCTCCAAAATTCATGAGGTAATTCATCTGCTACATCTAATCTTAAACCATCAATATCATATTTTTTTATCCAATTCAAAGTTAAATCTATTAAATATTCCATAACTTTAGGATTATTAGCATCCCATTCTATCATATATTCACAGTCTGCAAAATTCATAAATTTTCCATTTTTTCTTCTGAAATAATCATAGTATTTTGAATTTTTCCCATTTTTCAATACATCTTGCACAAATTCATGCTTATTACTGCAATGGTTAAAAACAACATCAATAACTATCTTTATTCCTCTTTCATGAGCTCTCTTTACTAAGTCTTTAAAAATGTCCTCCGTACCAAATTGTGGATCTATAAGATTATAATCTATAATATCATATTTATGATTACTTATAGACTTAAATATTGGTGTTAAATATAGGGCTGATATGCCTATATTTTTTAAATAGTCTAATTTTTCAACTATACCTTGTAAATCTCCTCCATAAAATGATGTTGGTGTAGGTAAATCTGTAGATTTCATATCAATATAGCTTGTATCTTTTTTATATGAACCTCTATTAAATCTATCTATAAATATTTGATAAAATACTGCTTTTTTAAACCATTCAACTTCCTTTATTATATCAATTTTATTGATATGAGCATATTGAAAATATGTATAAAATGCTTTTTCATAATCAAATTTTTCTTCTATTCCTTGCTCTGAATAAAAATATTTTTTACCATTTGATACTATTACAAAAATATATCCTAACCTAGGATCTTCCAATTCTAGTTCTACCTCATAATATGAATATAGATCATCTTCATATTTTATACTCATTTGTTTTAATTTTCTATTTTCCTTTGTATAAAAACTATATTTACATCCATATTCTACAAATATTTCTGATATATCATCATTTCTAGCTACTCTTAAACGAATAACAAACTTATCTTCACTTATTGCATATGCATAATTAGAATCTGGTATATGCTGTATTGCTATTTTTTTCATATTCGCCACCTTTCCACTTTAGTATACCATAAAAAAAACATCAGTCAAACTGATGTTAATTATTTCTATATTTTTCTTAATAAATTACAGATTTTCATCCATAGTAAATGACATTTTTGAAGCTGATAAGGCTCTTGTCATAAAATTATTTAATAATCTTCTTGTTTTTTCTAAAACAAATTTAGCCGTTTTTTCATTTTCTTTTGTCAAAAATTCTCTACAATTTTGCTTAGTATATCCCTTTAACTTTTCTTTTATTTCACATACTCTTTTTCTTCCATATGAACGAAGTTCTTCAAGATATTGAGTATTTTCTTTTGAAAATGCTCCATAATGTGTTTCTACATAATATGAAAATACCTTAAATAACCAATAAGCATATTTCATATCTAATTCAAAACTTGTATCTCTATATTCTTCAGGTGTATCATTAATATCCACAAAGAATGGAACATAAGGTGTAAATGCTGTTGTTGCAAAAGCTATCCATTGTACTGAATATGTATCTACTTCCAAAACATGTGATTGTTGAGTTCTAGACAAAGAAATAGCTCTGAATCTTGTTTTTTCCTCTTCAGTTCCCTTACCTATAGGATCAAATTCAGTTTCATTATAATGTGAGCTTAATATAAATTGAACATCTTCAATAGAAATCAATCTATCTGCCTTATTTAAAAATGGTATATCCTTATCAGTAGGCCCCATTTTAAAAGTTTTATCTAAGTATCTATGTGCATACCAAGCCCTTGAAGTATTATACACTCTATCCAATTCTGAATATGTTCCAAATATATGTCTGAAATTAAAACCTTCCCTATCAACATTAAGTCTATATTTTTCAACAAATTCTTGAATATTTTTTGACCAAATAAAATTTTCTTTATCTGAAAAATCTATTTCTTCTATACAAACACAATTAGGTGCAACGCCGTACATATCTTCTGGCAATCTAATTGCTACATAATGATGCCCTGTTGGTATTTCCATATACCACACTTCATCTTCATCTGCAAAAAGTATTCCATTTCCTTCAGCTGAACCATATTTTTCTATTAAAGAACCTAACATTTCAACAGCTTCTCTAGCTGTTTTAACATAGGGTGCCAATATATCATTTATTGCATCTTCTGCTATTCCCTCTTTAACTAAAGGATCATAAGCTAATACTCTTTCATTACCATATAAACTTTCAGTTGAACTAATAGCAACATTAGCTTCATTTATACTTGCTTCTCCAAATCTTCCTCTATTATATGTATCTGATGTAACATCTGGCATAGCAGTATATTTCATTCCACTTTTAGGCAAAGCTATTTTAACCTTTGTAAGATAAGAATCATAAATTCCATCTTTTGCAAGTGTATTTTTCACAAACTCAAATCTTTTTGGATTAGTAGTTTCATGAGAATCTTCATTTCTTGCTATAATATTTTTTCCACTCAAGCTAGCTTTTTTTCCAACTATAACTGTTGTACACATATTTATCCTTTCTATAACTCAGATAAAATTAAAGGTTTACCATCAACTATAGCTATACTATGTTCAAAATGTGCCGATCTTTTTTTATCCAAAGTTTTAACTGTCCATCCATCTTTTTGTATTTTAACCTTATGTGTTCCCATATTAACCATAGGTTCTATAGCTATAACTAAACCTTCTTGAATTAATAGTCCTTGTCCTTTTACTCCATAATTCATAACATAAGGATCTTCATGTAATTCAAAGCCTACACCATGTCCACAGAAATCTCTAACTATAGAATAACCTTTAGGTTCACAAAAACTTTGTATTGCATGACCTATATCTCCAAGTCTATTGCCTGCTATAGCTTGCATAATTCCTAAATCTCTACTTTTTCTTGTAACATCTATTAAATTTTGATATTTCTTTTCTATTTTTCCAACTGGAAAAGTAAAAGCTGAATCTCCATAATAGCCATCTAATTTTGTAACTATATCTAAACTAACTATATCTCCTTCTTTTAATATCTTAGTTTTTTTAGGTATACCATGTACTACTTCTTCATTAACTGATATACAAGTTGCTGCAGGATAAGGAGGATATGGCCAACCTATATCATAACCCTTAGTTGCACAGATTGCTCCTTGAGATAAAATATAGTCTTCACAAATTTGATCTATTTCCCATGTACTAATACCCGGTTTAATATATTGGGGTATTACATCTCTAAAAATTCTTGCTATTATTTCATTTGCTTTCTTTATTTTTTTTATATCTTCTAATGTTTTTAATTTAAACATTTATTATTCACCTAGTATTCTAATTATTTCCTCTGTTATTTCATCAGGTTTCTTTGAACCATCTATTTCTATTACTTTATTTTGTTGTTTATAATAATCTAAAACTGGTGCTGTTTGCAAGTTATAATTTTCTATTCTCTTAATTACAACTTCCTTTGCATCATCTGGTCTTTGGAATAAATCTTCTTCCTTTTCGTCAACAGGTGGATTAAATTTAATGTGATAAATTTTACCTGTTTTTCTAGAAGTTCTTCTTCCTGTTATTCTTTCTATAATATCTTTATCTTCTACAACTAAAGCTAAAACCTTATCTATTTTTTTATTTAAATCTTTTAAAATTTCGTCTAATTTTTTAGCTTGTTCAAGAGTTCTTGGATAACCGTCTAAGATAAAGCCTTTATTACAATCTGCTTGTGCTAATCTTTCTTTTACTAAGCCATTAACTACTTCATCTGGAACTAAGTTACCCTTATTCATGTATTCTTTTGCTTCTAAACCTAATTTTGTTTCTTGTTTTATAGCTTCTCTTAAAATATCTCCTGTTGATATTTGAGGTATATTATATTTTTCAACCATTTTCTTGGCTTGTGTTCCCTTACCTGCACCTGGTGCTCCAAATAATACTATGTTCATCTTTAATTAACTCCTATTACAATTTATATCCATCAAAATTTGGTAAAAAACTATTTTCATCACTATTTTCAGTATTAAACAAATTATTCATTGTTTCTTCTTCTTTTTTTTCTTCTTCATTATTTTCAGCATCAAAACCTGTAGCTATAACTGATAATACTATATTAGTTCTATCTTGTTCATAAATAGCACCAAAGATTAAATTTTCAACATCTGAATCTGTTCCACAAGCCTTTTGTGAAATTAATTCTTGTATCTTAATAACATCATCCATTGTAACATTATCTCCTGAAGTAACATTAACAAGTATCTTAGTTGCTCCTTTAATATCTTTTTCAAGCAATGGATTAGTTACAGTTCTTTCTACTATATCTTCTACAGATTCTCCTTCATTTGATTCTACAAAGCCAAATAAAGCAACTCCAGAATCTTCCATTATTGATTTAACATCTGAAAAGTCTAAGTTTATTATTCCTTCTTTTGTTATTAATTCAGAAATACCTTTTACTCCATAAGTTAATATATTATTTGATGTCTTTAAATGTTCTTTAAAAGGTTTTTGTTTAGCTCCTTCCAAATCAAGCAATTTTTGATTAGGAATTACTATTAAAGTATCTACATATTTTTTCAATTCATCTAAACCTTTTTCTGCACTTTGTATTCTTTTCTTTCCTTCAAATCTGAAAGGTTTTGTTACTATCGCAACTGTCAAAATTCCTTCTTCTTTTGCTAATTTTGCAACTACTGGTGCAGCACCTGTACCAGTTCCGCCTCCCATACCAGCTGTAATAAAGACCATATCTTGACCTTTTATAACTTTCTTTATGTCTTGGGCATTATCTTCTGCAGCTGCTCTTGATACTTCAGGATTACCTCCTGCACCTAAGTGACCCAAAGCTATTTTTGTTTTTGCTTTTGAACCTTTTAAATCTTGTTCATCTGTGTTTATAGCAACATAATCAACACCTATAATATTAGAAGAAATCATATCATTTATTGCATTTCCTCCTGCACCACCAATACCGATGATTTTAATTTTAGTCCCTTTTGTTTCATAAACTTCATTTTCTTCGTTCATAGTTCCTCCTACTATTTAACACTTATAAATTCAAATCTTAAATCAATATAATCCATAGTGTTGTTAAGCTCTTTTTCTTTGTTATAAACTATGTAGCCTTGATTTAATTTTTTAGTATCTACTAAATTATTTATATATATTTTTACACCATCATTTAAAATGATAACATATTTATTATCTTCTTTATAAATTTCAGAAGATAGAGAATAAAGATTACTTTTGATTAAAACTTTTAATATATTTGTTATATCTTTTTCTGATTTTTCATCATAGTACACAAGTGGTAAAGCCTTATTAACCATTTCATTATAATTACTAAATATATTTAAATCAGAATCTACAACATAAAGTTCATTATTTTTACTTATATATGCAACTGGTTCCCTTTCATTTAATTCTACTATTAATTTATTAGGATACCTTTTTTTTATTATAACAGTTTTTACTCTTGCATCTTTTGATATTTCTTCCTCTAGTAAATTAGTATTAATATACACAATAGACTTATTATTAAATTCAGATAATTTACTAATTATATCTCTTTGCAAAATTTCATTTTTACCTTCTACTTCTATTTGTGTAACATAAAAGAATTTAGATTGAACTAATGTCAAACCAAAAATTACTATTAAAAAAAATATTAAAAGCATTAAATCTTTTTTTAATCTTTCTTTCATATTCCCTCTTTTTTGTACATTTTATATATTTTAACATATATTTTTATGCTATTCAAGCATACTTTTCTATTATATCCCAGTAATTATTAATCTCTTTGAATTTTTCTTCTGCTCCTGGATCCTTATTTATATCTGGATGATACTTTTTAGCAAATTCTCTATATATTTTCTTTTTTTGTTCATAAGGAGTATCAGGACTAAAGCCGAAATACTCACAAGCTTTTTCATATTCATTTTCAGTTTTGTTAACTGTATTAAAAGAAAAATTATCATCAAAATTATAATTTGTTCTATAATAAAAAGTTCTATGATACACATTTCTTCTAGAATATAGCCACACACCTATTATAAAATATATAATTGTCCAAATATTAAAAATTTTACCTGTTGAAATCACAGAAAATATAGCTAGTAAAAAATATACCCAATAAGGAATTATGCTTATCAATACCATGAATAAAATTAACAGTATAAATGGAATTATTAGAAAAAAACTCATAAGTTAATCTCCTTATTTAAGAATTATTATTTCAGTATTTAATTGTATCCCTTTTTTTTCATAAACAACTTTTTTTATATGCTCTATAAGTTCTATAACTTCTGAAAATTTACCTTTTCCATGATTTATTAAAAAATTCGGATGTTTTGAAGATACTTCCATATCTCCTATTCTAAAATTCTTTAAACCGCAGTCAGAAATTAATTGAGCAGCAAATTGCCCTTCGGGATTTTTAAAAGTTGAACCTAAATTAGGAAAATCTAAGGGATGATTATGTTGTCTTTTATTCAATTTATCTTCACTAGCTTCTACATCAAACCCTTTTTTTAGATTAAATATTGCTGCTATAACTATCCATTTATTATCCTTAATTTTTGTACTTCTATATCTATAATCTAATTCTTCCTTATTAAGAGTTACTATTTCATTATCTTTCAATACCTTTACAGCTTCTATTCTATCAAATATTGTTGTACCATAAGCTCCAGCATTCATATTAACTAAGCCACCTATACAACCAGGTATACCTGAAATATTTTCAAGTCCTCCTAAATCATTTTCTCTCATATATGCCATAAATTCTGTCAAATTAACTCCAGCTTCAACATATACTCTAGTTTCATCTAATCTCTTTATTTTATTAAGTTTCTTTAGGCTAACAAAAATAATATCTAAGTATCCATCATATATTAAGGTATTAGTACCATTTCCTAATAAATAGTATCTTTCATTAGGTTTAAATAAATTTATTAATTCTTTTTCATCTTCTATTTCAATTAATTTTTTTGCTATTCCTCCAATTTTCATATTTGAAAATTCTTTCATAGAAATATTTTCTTTTTCTATCAACTTACTACTCCTTAATCTTATTAACTAATCTATAAGCAAATTTTGAAACTGTCCCTGCACCCATGAAGATATATACATCTTTTTTCTTGCTATTTGAATAAATATATTCCATAACTTCATTAGGTAGCATAACATAAACTTCCTTATTTTTATCAATTTCCTTTATTTTTTCACATAAATCTTCAGAACTTATTCCAAGAACATTATCTTCACTAGCTGCGTATATAGGAAGTAGAATAATTTTATCTGCAAGCGATAAAGCTTTTGCAAAATCATTCATAAAGAAGTGTGTTCTTGTATATCTATGTGGTTCAAAAACTACTGTTAATTCTCCTTCTTCATTTGATCTAGCTGCTTTTATAGTAGCCTTAATTTCTGTAGGATGATGTGCATAATCATCTATAACTTTAATTTCTTCATCATAAATAACTTGATATCTTCTTTTAGCTCCAGTAAATGTTTTCAAACTTTCTTTTATATAATCAATATCAATACCATAAAGTTTTGATAAATATATTACTGGTAAACTATTCTTAACATTATGTAAACCTGGAACTTTCAAACTAAATTCTCCCAAGTTTTCACCATCAATAACTACATCATATTTTGTCAAACCATCTACAACTCTAATATTTTTAGCATATATTTGTGCTTCTTTTTCGATACTATAATATATTAATTTTTCTTTATATTTTTCCAAATCAAGTTTCTTTATATTAGGGCAATCTGCTGATAAAAGAACCTTATTCTTTGTTTGTTCTATAAATTTAATAAAAGAACCTTCTAAATTTTCAAAATTTCCATGATGTTCCAAATGATCTGGTTCTATATTTGTAATTACTGAATAGCTTGGATAAAGATAAAGGAAAGAATTATCGCTTTCATCTGCCTCCATTACAAAATATGAACTATTTCCAAGTCTACTATTACTATTTAACTTAGGAACTATACCTCCTACAACAACATAAGGGTCTTTAGGTAAAAAACACAAAGATAGCATTGATGAAGTTGTTGTTTTTCCATGTGTTCCAGCTACAGCTATACTATTTTCAAATTTATTCGCTATATCTGCTAAAACTTGTCCTCTTCTTTCCATCTTTATACCTTTACTTTTAGCATAAATATATTCTGGATTAGTAGTCTTTATTGCTGTAGAATAAACATAAAGATCAGCGTTGAAATTTTCTATATTTTCCACTCTTTGACCTATATGTACCTTTATACCCAAATCTTCCAAAGATTTTGTAATATCTTTATATTCTAAGTCTGATCCTTCAACAATATTACCTTGTTGCTTAAGTATTTTTGCTATTCCACTCATTCCTATTCCATTTATCCCACTAAAATATATTCTTCTCACTTTGCATCATCTTCCATTTCTTTTAATATATTATTTATTGCATTTCCAGGATTCAACTCTTTTATATTCCCTTTCATAAAATCAAGCATTTCTTGTTGTTCACAAAGAGCTAAAGCTTCCTTTACAGCATTTTTGGCTTCTTCATTTGAATAACTTTTTGCAGCATTTGCATATTCTAGCATTTCTGCATTTTCTTTTTGCCCAACAAAATCATAAGGTATAAATATTGCTGGTTTTTCTAATTGTAATAGCTCTGATATTGTTGAAGCTCCAGATCTACAAATTACTAAATCTGATGCTGCCATTATTTCATAAACATTTTCAAAATATGGCATCACTATTATATTTTTAAAATCCTTTATTCTAAGCATACTTTCTTTATATAGGCTCTCACCTGTAGACCAATATAAATTAAAATCTTTCTTTTTATTTATATATTCAATATTAGCTATAATAGCTTCATTAAGGACTTTTGCTCCCAAACTTCCACCCATAACTAAAACTACCTTATTTTTTTTAGGTATACCTAAAATTTCTCTTGCATCCTCTTTTGTGATATTATAGAATTCTTGTCTTAAAGGGTTCCCTGTTACTACACATTTTTTCTTATTCTTTATTTGTTCAAGACTTTGACCAAAAGCCAAAAATATTTTTTTAGCAAAAGGTAAACAATATTTATTTGCCTTTCCCATAACTATATTTTGTTCTTGTAAATAAATATTTAAACCTAGTAACTTTGCTGAAAGTATTGTAGGTATAGAAATATAGTTTCCAAAACCTACTACTGTATCAATTTTTTCATTTTTCAAAATTTTTTTAATTTCAAATACAGCCTTTATACCTTTAATTACTGCTTTAATACTACTAAATGGTAAAATATCTAAGCCATAAAATTTAAATTTTTCTTTAGGAACTATTTCTTTTTCCATTCTATGTGAAGTTCCTATAAAGATTACTTCATAACCTTTTTTTCTCATTTCTTTAGCAAGTGCAAGTGCTGGATAAATATGTCCTCCAGTACCTCCAGTAGTTAATGCTATCCTTTTCATTGATACATTCCTTTCTTAGCTTGGGCTATATTTATTGCCGAAAACAGTAAACCCATACAAATCATATTAGAAACATAAGAACTTCCTCCATAACTTATAAAGGGTAAAGTAATTCCTGTTGATGGTAGGCAATTAAGATTAATTCCAATATTTAAAATTGCTTGATTTAATATTGAAAATATAACCCCATAAATCAAATATTTATTAAAAGATTCTTTCATTTTAAATGCTATTACTAACATATTAAATATTAAAACTACAAATATTATTATTATTAATGCAGCAAATATCAAGCCCCCTTCTTCGCAAATTGAAGCAAATACATAGTCATTATGTGCTTCTGGTAAATAGAAATATTTTTGAAGTCCATTTCCTATACCTCGACCAAAAATACCACCACTTTTTATTGCTAAAATAGCAGCATTTACTTGAACAGAGCTACCATTTAAAAAATTATTCAACCTATTTGTACTATAATCTTTTATAATCATTATACCAATTATACCGCCGAATAGACCTACAGCTCCAAATATAAATTTTTTTATTTCTTTCACCTTACTGCAAATACAAAGCATAAGATAAGATATTAGAGCCAATTGAATAGCCGAAGTCTTTGATTTTTGTAAAACTACAATACCAACTACAAAAAAAGTAATAATGCCCCAACCTATTAATAATTTTGTTTCTTCCTTAAAAGTAATAATGCCCCAATCTATTAATAATTTTGTTTCAGAAAATAGGGTAGCAAAAATATATATTACTAAAGGTTTCATTAATTCAGAAGGCTGTATAGTAAAGCTTCCAATTCTTATCCATCTAGTTGCTCCGTTAATACTGACTCCCTTCCATAAAACCCAAATTGATAAACCTACTATAATAACTCCAAATAGACCTGATATAATAATTCTTTTAAATTTATTTTTTACAACAATTTCAACAATAAAATTAAAAACATAAGTTATACTACCCATACCTACTCCTATAACTATGTAGGCAATATATGCATAAAAATATTTTAATTTATTTCCACTATTGTACTCTGCATCTGGTTGCGATAAACTACCAACAAATATCAAGCCAATAAGTGTTAGAAGAAATAAGCAAATTAATATTTTCCTTTTTCTTTTTTCTATATCATTCATTTATTCCTCCAAAATATTTTTTAACTAATTCTTTAAAATGTTCTCCTCTTTTTTCAAAACTTTTATATTGATCAAAACTTGCTGTAGCAGGACTTAAAAGTATATATTTTTCTTCATCTAAATCAACTTTTTCTTTTATATATTTAACCACATTTTCTAAATTATTTAGATTAATATAGTTTTTATATGAATTTTTCTTAAAATCTTCCTCATATAAGTGTGCATTTTCTCCTATCAAATAGACAAAATTGCAATATTTATATATAGCTTCAAATAATTTTGAGTTATCTATTTTTTTATCCTGTCCTCCACAAATTAAATAAAGCTTTTTATTCTTGTATGCATCTATTGCAAAAAGTGTTGATTCTACATTTGTTCCCTTAGAATCATTTATGAAACTAGTATTTTTAACCTTAAAAAATACTTCCATTCTATGTTCCAAAGGTTTAGTTTTTTGTAAAAATTCTTTTATTTTACTTTCATCTATATTTAATATCTTAGCTACAGTTACAATATTTAACATATTTTGAATATTATGTTTTCCCTTTAATACTGTATCAAAGTTTAAAAAGTCCTTATTAGCATTCATTGCAACTATTTTTGCACGAGTTCCTTTAAATATTCTTTTAAATTCTTTATCTTCTTGATTTATAATAGCATAATCTTTTTCATCTTGATTTGAAAATATATTCATCTTTGTATTATAGTATTCGTCTACACTATCATATCTTAATAAATGGTCTGGTGTTAAATTAGTTACCAAGGCAATATATGGCTTTATTGTAGGTTTATTTTCTAATTGATAACTGCTCATCTCTAACACAACAAAGTCTTGATCTTTTCCATCTGCTACAATTTTAGCTAATGAATGTCCTTCATTTCCACCCAAACTTGCTTTATATCCTACATATTTTAGTAATTCATATATTTTAGTAACCACTGTTGTTTTACCATTTGTACCAGTAACTGCTATAATTTTTGTATTCGGATTTATATATTTTAATGCTAGATCTATTTCAGATATAATCTTAATTTTATTTTCTAAACAATATTGTAAATAGGTATTTTTCCATGAAATACCGGGACTTTTAATCACAATATCAGTCTTAGCTGTTAATTTTTTTGCTTCTTCACTACTTATTCCTAATTTATCATCTACAACTATATATTCTAATTTCTTTTTTTCTAATAATTGTATTGCTCCCTTACCACTAATTCCTAAACCAAATACTATATACTTCATTTTCTTACTTCCTATCTAATTTTAAGTATCATAAATGCTATTATACATGTAATTATAGTAACTATCCAGAATCTAATAGTTACCTTAGTTTCTGCTAGACCTCCCATTTCAAAATGGTGATGTATTGGTGCCATTCTAAAAATTCTTTTCTTATATTTCTTATAATATCCAACTTGTATAATTACAGACAAAGCTTCCATAATAAATACAAAACCTGCTATTGGTAGTAATAACTCTTGTTTTACAAATATAGCTATCATTCCAAGTATTCCACCCAAGGTTAGAGAACCTGTATCTCCCATAAATACTTGAGCTGGATAAAAATTATACCAAAGAAAGCCAATAACTGCACCTATTACAGAAGATAAATATACTGCTATTTCACCAGCTCCTTCAATATAGTAAATATTTAGATACTGTGCTAATTCTTTATGGCCTGTAAAATATGAAACCATTAAAAATATTATACTAACTATCATTATAGGTCCACTAACTAAGCCATCTAAACCATCTGTCAAATTAACTGCATTTGATGAACCTAATATTACAATTGCCATAAATATCAAGAAAACTATAGGCCCTATGTACAAATATGATAATTTAATAAAGGGATTTATAATAGCAAAATCTATTGTCTTATTAACTAAACCAAAATGATATATAAAGATATATGTTATAAGAGTCATAATCAATTGACCTATAAGTTTTTTTCTACCTGATAAACCATTTTTACTCTTTGTTAACTTCAAATAATCATCATAAGCTCCTATTGTAGTAAATAGAATTGTCATAAGTACCAAAAAGATTGTAAATTTATTTGTAAAATTCCCACTTATTAACATTGATACTATTATTGAAAAAATTATCATTATACCACCCATTGTTGGAGTTCCAGCCTTACTAAAATGTGTACTAGGTCCTTCTTCTCTAATGGTATCACCCATCTTTTTCTTTCTTAAATAATTAATAAATGTTTGTCCGAAAATCAGCATTATAAAAAGGGAGATAAAAAATGCTACTGCTCCTCTTATTGCTATTGATTTAAATATTCTTAATATTGATAGATTATTTATGAAAAAAAGTTGTATAAAATATAGCACTAATCATCATCTCCTATTATTTCTTCTAATCTCATACCTCTTGACCCCTTTAAAAATACAATTATATTGCTTAATTTATCAAGTTCGTCTTTTATTTGTTTTTTATCAGCTACATAAACACAATTTTTTGCTTTAAGATGTTTCATTAAAGGTCCATAAAGATATACTTTCTCATAATTTATTTTATCTAATACTTTTGCTAAATCTTCATGATATTTAATTTCATTTTCACCTAATTCCAACATATCCCCTAGAACTAAATATTTTTTCTTATCTTTGAATATTTCATTAAGTGTTAAAAGAGAACTTTCCATTGATTTAGGTGCAGCATTGTACGCATCATTAATATATGTTTTAGCATTTTTTTCTATTATCTGAAATCGCATATCTGTTATTTTTAAATTTTCTATTTTTTTCTTATCAATTTTTTCATTCATTTCTTTAAGAAGTGCCAATGCCAAACAAATATCTAAAGCATTATGTCTACCATATAAATTAGTCTTATATTTTATATTAGAAAAAATAAATTCTGAACCATAGTCACTTATTTTATACTCTCCAAGTTTTACTTTTATAATATTTTTCATATCTAAAGTCTTTAAATACTTATCTTCTCCACTAACAACTACACTTTTTTTTGTGTGTGGTATTATTTCACATTTTGCACGAAATACATTTTCATGAGTCTTTAAAAATTCTAAATGTGAATCCCCTATATTTGTTATTATACTATAATCAGGCTTTGCTATACTTGCTAGCCTATCTATTTCATTAATAGCACTCATTCCCATTTCAAGAACTAAATATTTTGCTTCTATTGGGCAATTAAGTATAGTCAAAGGTTCACCTATTAAATTATTATGATTTCCCTCAGTTTTGTATGAATTTTCTAGTAAATATGCCACAACATCTTTAACAGTTGTCTTACCATTACTACCTGTAATTCCTATAACTGTTGCTTTCAATCTATTTCTATATTCACTAGCTAACTTTTGCATATATGCTACTGTGTCATCAACTTTTTTACCTTGTATATATTCGCCCTCATCATAAATTGGATAGCAACCTTTTTGTATTGCACTTTCTACATAAGCATTACCCTTTCTTATTGCAAAAAATATATCTCCTTTTTTTAGTAATCTTGAATCTATACATACTGTTCCACTAAAATTAAAATTACTTTCAAGAAGTTCTTGAAATATCTCGCTTTTTTTCATGTCTTCTATTCCTATCTAAATTTTATATTTTTTATAACTGTATTAAATAATTTTGATACTAATCTTAAATCTAATTCTTTTATATTCTTTATCTTTTTTTCTTTAGCCAAAGCATATAGTTTATCTATAAATTCCATTCTTTCTTCTTTGCTTATTTCTTTTAGCCAAATATCTATAGACTTATTCATTGTTTTACTTATATTAGTCAATGATTTCAAATAGGCAAAATCTTTTCCCTTAACTTCCCATGAATAAATATCATGTTGCATTACAAAGAAACTATCACTATTAACTATTTTTACTTTTTCTTTTCTTTCTAAAAGCAAACCTATAAAAGCTGAAGTTGGTAAAATTGTTTCTATTTTATCTAATATTTCTATATACCCTTCTTCATCTAGCACTGTTTGTAAAAAACCTGGTCCATCAAAATTATATATTTTTATTATTCTTTTCTTATCCTCAGGATCTAAGTAAATGCAAGAATAAATAGCCATATTTCCACCTTTTGAATGTCCACCTACAATGAATTTACCTTCTGTCTTTGCTAAAATATTTTCCAAATATTTCAAAGCTTTTTTTTGAGCTGGAATTTCCTTATATGACATATCTAAGTCTTCTTTTATACCTACTAAGCTCCTATCTGTGCCTTTAAATGACACATATTTTGCAAAACCTATGTCTATTAAAACTGCTCCAAATTGCATGCAATCAGTAGTATCTACTTCATTTACGCAGTAACTTAGCATACATTTAGAAAATCTTTTATTTTTTAGTAAAAAATTGACAAATTTTCTGTCATCTTCTACAACAAAAAATTCATCTCTAAAACAAGTTAATATTTCAAAAAGCTCAATTAAAGGCTTTTTTTCATCTTTTTTCAATAGATGTTGTAATGGTAAATAAGAAATTCTAGCTAAAATTAAAGCATCTACTGCTGTAAAATTAGTTTCTTTTAATTCATCATTATTATTTTTTAAATAATCAAAAATCGTTTTCATAATTACTCCAAACTGTATTATACCATAATTAATGCTTTTTAAAAAGTAATAGCACCCTTTATATTGTTATAATCTGAATTAATAAGCTCTTTTAATTCAAACATATTTTTTATTTTACCTTTTTTCTTTATTTTCTTTATGCTACTATTACTCAAGCCTAAAAATTTAAGTTCCATTTCTGTCGCCTTATTTATATTATGTTCCTTATAACTAACATTTTTGGAATCTATATATATCTTGTTTAATTTTGCTATATCCTCATCACTAACTCTGGGGATAACATTAAGATCTTCAAGTTTTTCTATAGCTCCCATATAATCTTTATACAACATAAATTTATCCATTTTTTTCTTTGATATACCTACTGACTTCATATCAGAATAGCTTATATCATTTATACTTTTCTTTTTTTGAGTGTTATATTCCTTATATACAACATTTTCATTTATTTCTACTTTTTCTGAAGTATCACTTGGATTTATTATATCAAGATATTTAGAAATATAGATAACACCAACTATACAAAGTATTGCAAATATTATTTTTTTCATATTCTACCTATCATTCACCTATCTAACTAATATTATTGCAACAATTATTCCAAGAATTATTCTATAATATCCAAATATTTTAAAATTGTGCTTTTTTATATAATCCATAAATATAGCAATGAATATATAGGCAAATATAAAGGAAAGAACAAAACCTAAGGCTATTAATGATAATTCCATTGCTCCCATACTTTTAATTTTCAATAATTTTAAAGCAGTCGCACCTAACATTGTTGGAATTGCCAAGAAGAATGAAAACTCAGTTGCTGCTATTCTTGAAATTCCCATTAACATTGCTCCCATTATAGTAGCAGCAGATCTTGAAGTTCCAGGTATCATTGCTAAACATTGAAATAAACCTATAATAAATGCTTTTTTATATGAAATTTGTGTTAAATTTTCAATTTTTTTATTCTTTGTAATTTTTTCCAAAAATATTAAAATTACTCCATAAATTATTAGCATTGCTACCACAACATATACATTGAATAAATGAGCATCTATAAAGTCGTCTGCTAAAACTCCTATTACAGCTGCAGGCAACATTGCTATTATTATCTTTGTCCACAAACAAATATTTATAGGAAATATTTTTTTTCTGAAATATATTACTACGGATAAAATAGCACCTAGTTGTATAATTATTTCAAAAGAATTAACAAAATTTTTATTAGTTGATAATTTCAAAAAATGTTCTATTAATATCATATGCCCTGTACTACTAACAGGTATAAATTCTGTTAATCCTTCTATAAAGCTTAAAATCAATACTTTTATTATTTGTAAAAACATCTATTTCTCCTTTTTCAATTTAAATCATCGCTATATTTATTAGCTAATTCTACTAATTTTTTCGTATATTCTTGTTTTGGATTTTCAAAAATCTCTTTTGTACTATTTTCTTCAATAATTTCACCCTTATATACCACATAAATTCTATCTACAAAATTTCTCATTGTATTAACTTCATGTGAAATATATATGATAGAAGTTTTTTCTCTAATCTTATTTAACAAATTGAGAACTTCATTTTTGGTATCCGTATCAAGAGCTGTAGTCACTTCATCAGCTATTAAAATACCAGGATTACCTATCAAAGCTCCTGCTATAGCTAATCTTTGCCTTTCTCCACCACTACATTCAAAAGAATATTTTTTTAAAAAATCTTTTTTATCTAAGCCAACTTGTTTAAATATTTCTTCTATTTTTTCATCAAAACCCTTTAAAGTATTATAGTGTGATTTGTATAAATGTTTCAATTGTCTACCAAGTTTAATAGTCGGATTAAAAACTATAAAGGCATTTTGAAATATTGCACCTATACTTGTATTTTTAATATATTTATCATAACTTACAATAGCTTTTTCTGGTAAAATATTTAACATAAATTTTGTTGTTAGTGTTTTTCCACTACCAGATTCTCCCAATATTCCTACAACTTCATTTTTATTAATCTTTATACAAATATTTTTAAGTAAATGTTCTGAATCTATTGTAACATTCAAATTTTCAATTTCTAATTCTTCCATGTTTTTTTCCTTTTTTCAAACTAAAATTATTAACCAAATAGACTATGTATATTATAGTCAGACCAGGAAATAGTGGAAACCAAGGAGCTGTTAAAAAATATGTTTGAGAGCTATTTAGCATATTTCCTAGTGTTGGTATAGAAGGATCTATTCCTATACCTAAAAAACCAAGTCCTGCTTCAGTTAAAATTGCCTTTGAAAAATTAATTTCAAAGTTCAAAAATATGTATTTTGCAATATTAGGTAATATATGCCTTGTTATTATCCTAAAACTTTTAACTCCATATGTCTTTGCAGCTATTATATATTCCTTATCTTTTTCTTTAATAAAAAGTCCTCTTGAATAATTTGTTATTGAAGGTAAATACATTAACATTATTGCCAAAATTAGTGCCTTATACCCTACTCCTATTATAACAATCACTGAAATTGCTATTAAAATTGAAGGTATAGATAATATTATTTCTATAAACATTTGAATGATATTATCTAAGGTTCCTGAATAATACCCAGATATTGCTCCTAATAAAATCCCTAAAAGACTAGCAAGTACAATAGATATTAAAACTATCAAAAGTGTATTACAAGTTCCTATTAATAATCTCGTATAAATATCTCTTCCTAAATTATCTGTACCTAATATATTTCTAAAACTTGGTGCTAATAAAATTTTACTATCAGATATTGTATAAGGATTTCTTAAAAAAATTATTGGAATAAGAAAAAGTATGTATTTTAATTTTTTCATTTTTTATCACCTAGCACTATTCTCTTGTCTAAAAGTCCATAAAGTATATCTATGACTACATTAATGGCAATTACAGCTGTTGAAGTATAAATTATTAAGCCTTGTAATAAAGGAATATCCCTTGTATATACAGAAAGTAGCAATAATCTTCCTATACCCGGTATAGCAAAAATTTGTTCTATAATTACAACTCCTGTTATTAAGTCAATTAACATTAGACCTATTAATGGTATCACTGGTAAAATTGCATTTTTTAAAACATACATATTAAGATATTTAAGTTTCATTCCATTTGAATATAGATATTTTATATATTCTTCTCTAGTTTCGTGATATAAATTTTTTTTCAAATTATATGTTAATTGTCCTATTTTTGATAATGAAATTATTAGACAAGGAATAAATAGAGAAAAAATACTATCATCATAACTTAATTGAGCCACTTTTAAAACTACACTGAATACATAAATTATTAAAATAGCTAACCAAAATGAAGGTATAGATATAGTTAGTGCCAAAATTTTATTCCATCTTTTTATTATTTTTTCATCTTTTATTTTATTTAAATAAAAAGATAAAGGTATAGACACTATAAAGATTATAAGCAAAGTTATAAGACTGGTTAATATTGTTATGGGTAATTTATCTAAAATCAATTCTTTTACAGGTATTTGTAATTTTAATGATATACCCATATCACCATGTAAAACTTTTTTTAACCACAGAACATATCTTATTCCCAATGGTTTATCTAAACCAAAGTTTCTTATAAATGCATCTATCCTATCTTGAGAAGCGTCAACACCCAGAATTACTGTTGCAGGATTGCCTGGTATTATCGATATCAAAAAAAATGATATTGTTGTTATTATATAAATACTGAATATTCCCTTTATTATTTTTTTTAGATAATACATGCCGATGCCTCTTTTCAAATTTAATATACTTATTATACTATATTTTCAAATAGTTCTCCATAAAAAAATGCTCTTTCGAGCATTTTCTATTTACCTAATTCGCTATCAGCATATTTGAATCCCATTTCTACCCTAATTCTATCTTTAAGATCATCAAATTTTGCTTCTTTATATGGAATTTCTTGTGTTTTTTGTATTATTACAAAACAATTTCCTAAATCTTTTTCTAAAAATTCACCAACTTTTATTTTGAATAATTCATCCATTAATTCTTTTGAATATCCTACTTTAGGTAGTGCTGAATTTCTTTCTATTAATGAAAATTGTTCTCTTATATTAAATTCACTATATTTTTGTGTCTTATCTGTTGTTATTTGTTCCCAAGTTAATTTACCTGCTTTAATTTGATTTTCTATATCAACAACTTCTTTCTTTACCTTATTTTTTGTATCTTCTGAACTAATTGGTTTTAAAAGTATATGTCTTAATTTTACCCTCTTAGAATTTTTTGCATCAACATCTTCTACTAAAACAATATGATATCCATAAACAGTCTTTATAGGTCCAACTATAGTTCCAGCTTTTTTACCTTCAACTACTCTAAATTCCTTAACTAAGCTATCTATATCAACCCAACCTAATTCTCCACCGACTTTCTTTGTTCCAGTATCATCTGAATTTTCTTTTGCTTTGCTTGCAAAATTACCTTTTGTTATTGTCTTCATTAATTCTTTAGCCTTGTTTTCAGTATTTTTCAAGTCTATTTCTGATGTTTTATAATCTTTACCAAATATTTCACCAGCTACAGTATTCTTTATATCATATCTACTTTTATTTTTTGCAAACCATGCTTTCATTTCTTCTTCACTTGGTTTATATGTATCAACTAAGTAGTAATAATAGTTTTGCAATGCACTATGTATTCTATTAATTGGTGTAACACCTGCCATACCTTTTATTCCATGTTCATTTGCAATTTTTTCTTTTTCAATTAATTTTTCAATTTCTTTCTTTTGTTCTTCATTAGTCTTAGCTTCTAGATCAGCAGAATATCCTTTTTCACTTTGTACTGCTAATGTTACATACATGTTTAACATATCTTTTCTTGAAACCTTAACATCTGAAACTTGAACTTCAATCTTCTTTATATTATCAAATAATTCCTTTATTTCCTTATTCTTAGTCTTAATTGTTGCTTTATTAAATAGTTCTTCTACACTAGAATTAAGTAAATAATCAAGATTTTGCTTATAATACATATCTTCTACTTGATCTTTAACTTCTGAAAATTGTCTTGAATCAAATTCAGTATATTTAAATCTATTATACAAATCTGCTAATTGCTTATCTGTAGGTCTTATCTTTTCTTTGAATTTTTCAATTGTTTTTTGAGCTATCAATGAATCTTTAATATTTGCTTTCAAATCAGCTATAGTAGCTCCCTTTTGTGCTAATAATAAAGATAAAGTTTCCTTACCACCATATTTATTTTCTATTTCAGTCATTTTTGCATTTACATCTACAGAACTAACTTCAATTTTTAAATTATGTGCCAAAACTTTTGATAAAGTACTATTAGTAATAGATGCCATTGCCATTTCTTTAACAACTTTATCTGGTACTTTAACAAAGTCTTTATCTTTTTCTCTTCCATATTGACGATATACATTTTCTATATTTTCTTTAATATTTTTGTATTCATTTTCATAGTCTTGCTTATACACTTTTTCGCCATTGATTACACACAAAACTTCTTTTCTATTATGAAAATATGCTGTTAAATATTGATATCCCGCAAATCCAGCAGACAAGACAGCTGAAACTATTATTAATATTGTCATTATTTTCATATATTTGCTAAATTTTCTAAGTGCCATTGTTTCCTCCCAAAATTCTCATTTATGTTATCAATTATATCATCTCAATTAACAAATTGCAATGTTTGCTCCCTTCTTTATCTTTTATTAAAAAAATAAAATAAATTATTCTTTAATCTCTTTACTTTAAGTGTTTTTTTGGTTAAAATATAGATATATGCAGTTGCAGAAAGCAGCTTTAAAAATTTTCGTAAATATATATTTTTAGATAAGGAGAAAAATAATGAAAAAAACAATTTTATTGTCAACTTTACTAGCCTCAGTTGCTTTAGCCTCAACTACTGGTTTTGTTGAATCATATATTGAAAATGAAACTGAATTCGGAACTTATGAGAAGAAATTGCTTGATGACAGTAATAAACCTAAACCTAAAACTAGTGGTGTAGCTATTCAATCTACTACTGTTTTAGGAAAAAAAGATCCAAATCAAAAAAAACCAACAGAAAAAAAAGATGAACAAAAATTTGGTTTAAAAGAACATAAAACAAAATTAGGTGTTAAAACTCAAGTAAACATTAAAGACACTGGTTTTAGTTTTGGTGCTGATATTAAAGGTAAAGATTTAAAATTATTTAAATTTGCTGATGATAATAAAACTATATCTTTAAAAGATTACTTAACAGATTTTGATGACAATTCAAATATTTGGGCAAAATTAACTTTACCTGAATATAACAACTTCATTATGTCTGGTAAATTAAAAGTTGGTGCTAAATATAAAGACAACAAATATGTTGTACCAGTTACTGGAGAAGCTGAATTTAAGACTATGTATGAAGAAAATACATTTAAATTCTTAACTAAAACTACTTTTAATGCCAATGAAAAATTTACAGCAGACAAAGATATTAGATCTGAACATACTATATCAGTTGAAACTGCACATCCTATGTTCAAGAACTCAAAGCTTTCATTCAGTGTAGAACATGACTATGGTCAAGAACCTGAAAAAGCTGTTAAAAATCTTCGTGGACAAGCTTTAGTATATTACAATGCTTTTGATAAATTATCATTAGATGCAAGATCATACTTCAAATACAGATTCGGTGCAACTGAACTTAAATATTTTGATTTCATGTTAGAAAAAGATGTTGAAAAAGTAAAAGATGTTAGACACCTAGAATCAGTTATAGGAGAAGCTACATATAAGGCAAATACAAAAACTAATTTAATAGGTAAATTATTCATACAACACTTTAAAAAAATTGAAAATTCTGGTAATGATTCTATACACGATTTAAAATATGGTGCTATTTTAGGTGTTAAATATAATAATAAATTTGGTATGAATGTAGATTTCAATAATGTATTTGCTGCAACAAGTGAAAATATTTTAGATAAAAATAATTGCAATACTTTAGGATATTGGAAAACTAAATTAGGTCTTAAATACAACATAAATGCTGTTAAGAACAAATTAATTGTAAGCCCTGAATTAGTATTATCTGCTTCAGTAGATAAATTTGATTATACTAAGGTTAAAGAAGGATTTAAAATGTTGAAGGATGAAAACGCTAGAAAAAATGCAGCAACAGCAGATCAATTCAATAAGTTTTTCTTAACTACAGCTGAAGTAGAACCTAAATTAACAGTAGCTTACACACCTGTTAAAAGCTTAACATTAACTGGTTTTGTTAGTGCACCAGCCAAATTCATTAATTTTAAAGAAGAAAAAAATGGAAATGACACAGTTAAGAAATCAGCATTATCAATTTATTACACTCAAGTTGTTAAGAGTGGATTAAATATTAAATATGTATGGTAATTGTTAAATTAGTTAAATTAGTTAAATACCGTTTTTATTACATTTAATTTATAATAAAATAAATTGGTTAATAAAAATACTAAGGATAAACTAATTATTCACTTTCTAATCCTCGTTTTTTGAGGTATAATATATTTAGTAAATATCGTGAAAAGGAGATATACAATATGAAAAAATCACTATTATTAACTGCATTAATAGCAAGTGTTGCTTCATTAGCTGCTACTACAGGAACAGTTGAATTAGAAGTAAAAAATGAAATGAAAGCTGAAAAAGTAAATGAAGTGCTAACTGAAAATAAGACTTCTGCTAAATTAAAATCTGAAGTTAAGGTTGCAAATTCAGGATTTAGTTTTGGTACTGAATTAGGATTAAAAGAATTGACATTATTTAAATTAGGTAAAAAAGATTCTACTCAATTTGAAGGGTTCAAAACTTTAAAAGAAAAAAATGATGGTTCAAAAGTTTGGGCTAAATATGAATTCCCTGAATTAAAAGGTTTCCATTCATCAGTTAAAGCTGAATACAATATTCCAGAAAAAATTAAAGCTGAATTAGATGCAAATTATGAAATAAAGAACAAAGCTACATTAGGATATAACACTACTCACGAATTAAAGTTAGGTGGAACTGAAAAAGTTGAAGGTAAAAGCATAACATCTACTCAAAAGGTTTATTTAAATGTTACAAACCCTAAATTTGTTGATTCTAAACTTGAAGCTGAAGTTAAACATGATTGGCAATTTGAAAAGAAAGAAGTTACTAAAGATAAAAAGAAATTCACATATTATGAACCTGAATTCTTTAAATCAGTTAAAGATATTAGAGGAGAAGCTAAATTAAATTACAAAGTTCTTAATAACTTAGTTTTAGGTGGAGAAGCATATGTCAAATATATTAACTTTATCGATGGTAATGATAAAGGAAAATATAAAGACTTCTTAATTGGTAAGGATGATGCCGAGTTTGCTGAAGGTGTAAAACATACTGGAACAGGTGCTGTTGCTTTAAATCTTACATACGAAAAAGATAAATTAAAATTAGAAAATAAGGTATTCTTACAAAATATATTTGAACTTCAAGATGATACAATTACTAGAAATAATTTTGGTATGATAGATATAAACAGTATTTCTACTGATGCTAATAACCCTACATCTTTTGAAACTCTTTTAAAATTCCACTACGGAACAAATATAAAGGCTACATATACTGCTATTGACAAATTAACATTGACTGCTGATACTACATTTGGTGGAACAAGCAGTAATATTGATATTAAAACTACTTTAACTAAAAAAGATAATAAGATTGAAAGAAAATTAGAAAAGAACAATAGTGATCACCTTGATAAAGATGGTAAAACAAATGAAACTAACCATACTCTACATGCTGGTTATGTAAAAGTTGCTTTAGGTGCTAAATATGATTATGAATTAATAGATGCAGTTACTTTAACTCCAGAACTTAATGTTAAGGTTGAAGCTACTGAATTGAAATCTCCATTAGCTAAGAAGAGAAGTCAACATGAATTTAAGACTAATGGCGTTGACAATACAAATTACAACTTTGTTTCATTAGAAATTACACCTAAATTATCAGTTGCATACAAACCAATTTCTAAATTCACTGTAAGTGCTAATGCTGAATTACCTATTACTTTGGATAATAAGAAAAATGATAAGAGAGATAAATTTGAATTTAGAAATGTTCAAATTAAACCAAGTGTAAATGTTAAATATGAATGGTAAAAATAATTACAAACAAGTTAGATTTTCTAGCTTGTTTGTTTTTTTTATGCTAAAATATAGTAAAGGTGGTGAATTAAATGCTTGATTTTACTGTTTTTGAACAGTTACAAACACTCTATGAAACTTTAGATGATGAGCAATTTGAAGTTATTTTAAAAAGCTCTTATCCCTATCAAAAATTAATTGCTGAGCATGAATGTGCCTTATTAGAAGTTGAAACTAAATTAAAAGTTTTGAATGTAGAATTTTCTGTTAGAAAAGAAGGGAATCCAATAGAAAGCATAAAAAGTAGGATCAAAACCCCTATAAGTTTAATTTCAAAGCTAAAAAGAAGGGGCATTGCTTTAACAAAAAAAGATATAGAAGAAAATATTTTTGATATTGCTGGAATAAGAGTTATTTGTCACTTTGTTGATGATGTTTATAGCATCATTGAATCACTTAAGGCACAATATGATTTGAAAATATTTGAAGAGAAAGACTATATTAAAAATCCAAAACCTAATGGTTATAGAAGCTATCATCTAATTGTTGAAATTCCCATTTTTCTATATGAAAAAATGATATATAGAAAAGTTGAAATTCAATTTAGAACTATAGGTATGGATTTTTGGGCAACTATAGAGCATAAAATTCGCTATAAAAAAGATATTGATAATACAGAAAAAATTCAAGAACTCTTACTTGAATGTGCAAAATTGAGTGCAAATTTAGACGATAAAATGCGTAATGTTAAAAATTTAATTACTCAACAAAAAAGGCTATGATTATAGCCTTTTTAAATGTATATTAACTGCTTTTTCTTCAGGATATAGAACTAAATCAATAAGTTTTTTTATAATATATTCTATATTCTTTTCATTTATTTTTTCTTCTTTATCTATGCTAAAGCAATTAAAATTAAATATCTTATCACTTCTAGTGAATATAACCTTTGGCAAACTAAAAATTTCAAAATATTGTTCCAAAATATCTAATTCATTTGGCTCTAGTAGTATAATACCATCTACTGCTTTTGAAACTACTATATCCAAAACATTCAAAATATCTTCATCCTTAGTTTGAATTACTAAACTTGTATAATTAATTTTTTTTAATTCCTCTACTAATTTAACTACAATTTTCATCTGTTCTTCACAAGAAAATGAAACTATTAAAATTGCAATAGTTTTTGCTCTTAATTTATCCTCTATATTAACATCTATATCTTTTTGATAATTTAACTTATTTGCCATATCAAATATCTTCTGTTTTGTTTTTTCTGAAACTCTAGAAGGTCTATTATTCAAAACAACACTAACAGTTGATGTTGATAAGCCTAATTTATCTGCGATATCCTTTACCCTTATTTTCATAAACTAACATTCTTTTCTGTTTCAATATCAAATATATGGCACTTGCTTGTATCAAATTTAAAATAGCAAGTTCCTGATTTCTTACTAAGATCTATTCCTTCAACATTTATTCTTGAAGTCCATTGTTTCATTCCCATATTAAAATAAATATATTCTTCATTTCCCATTTGTTCTACAACAGTTACTTCCCCTTTAATGTCTAATTCTGTTCCCAAAGATATTGACTCTGGTCTTATTCCAAAAATTACTCTTTTTCCAATATATGATTTAACTTTAGCTGCCTTATCTGCATTTAAAGGTATCTTTTGGTCAGCTATTTTTACATATATTTTTGAATCTTCTTCTATTAAATCTGCCTCTATCAAATTCATTGTTGGCGAACCAATGAAACCTGCAACGAATTTGTTTGCTGGTCTATGATAAAGATTCAAAGGTGTATCTACTTGCATAATTTTACCATAATTTAAAACTGTTATTCTTTCTCCCATTGTCATCGCTTCAACTTGATCATGAGTAACATATATCATTGTAGTTTTAAGTTCTTTATGTAATTGAGTTATTCTTACACGCATAGACACTCTTAATTTGGCATCCAAATTAGATAAAGGTTCATCAAAAAGAAATACTTTAGGATGTCTAACTATTGCTCTTCCTAAGGCTACCCTTTGTCTTTGTCCTCCTGACATTTCCTTTGGTTTTCTATTCAACAACTCTGTTATTTCCAATTTTTCCGCTGCTTCCTTAACCCTTTTATCAATTTCTTGCTTAGATATCTTTCTTAATTTAAGACCAAATGCCATATTTTCATATACTGTCATATGTGGATAAAGTGCATAATTTTGGAAAACCATAGCTATTCCTCTATCCTTTGGTGCAACATCATTAACTAGGGTATCACCTATATATATTTCACCACCAGTTATTTCTTCTAAACCTGCTATCATTCTTAATGTAGTAGATTTTGCACAACCAGATGGACCTACAAATACCATAAATTCTCCATCTTTGATTTCCAAATTAATTCCATGCACTGCTTTAAATCCATTAGGATATTGCTTTTCAACATTTTTTAAAATAACACAAGCCATTTATTTCAACTCCTTGATAAATTATTTTTCTGTAAAATTATCTAGTTTTGTTCATTATATTAAGAGTATATCCTGTTTTTTTTAATTTGCAAAATTTTTTATCAACTATATTTCCCAACCATAATTGTGTGCTAATCTACTGCAAGCAGCTGCAGCTACTGCTCCTATTAAATCATCAAGGAAAACATTGCATTTACCTTCAACTTTTTTGTCTATTTTTTCTAATATCCCAGGTTTAAGTTTATCTAAATAACCATAATTAGTAAAACCTATACTTCCATATATATTGCAAATAGATAAAGCCATTATTTCATCTACACCATAAAGAGGATTATCTTCCATTAAAATCTTATCTAATGGACTTGATATCTTTCCTTCTTCTGCTAATTTATCTAATTGTATTCCTGTAATTATTACATTTTGAACTTCTCTTTTTCTTAATACTCTTTCTACATTGAATTCTGCTTCTTCTATAGTAAGATCCTTATAATATTTTTTTTGAGAAATTAAAACTAATTCTGCGATATCTCGAATTTTTACCCCTCGTTGTTCTATAAGGCTAATAGTTAAATCATATAATTCATATTTCATTTAAACTCCTTTTTTTCTAATTCTCCATAAATTTTATATATCTTCGCCTTTTTAAACCTAATATTTAATCTAATTAATTGTCTATTTGTTGCTTCTTTAAAAGTAGCTACATAAATATTTTTTCCTTTTTTTACTTCTACTTCCTCGTGATTATCTGTACTTATTAAAATATATCCATCTTCTTCTATATCTGCATCAATATAGAATTTATCTTCCATAAAAAACATTTTGCATGTAGTAATACTTGCCTCTTTACCATTATCTAATTGCCCCAAGTATGCTAATCTATCATCTTCAACATAGGCTCTCATCAAGCTACCTTTTCTATTTCCTGTATGTTTACCTTCAGAAGAAATATAGTAAAAATACAATCTATTAGCTATTTTAATTGGAGTAGAACTAAAAATACAACCCTTAATATCTATAAATGGTGTTTGATCTATATAATGCCACGTAGTATAATCATTAGAATATGTCAAATGCAAAGAAACTGTATCATATTCTTTATCTAACATATTTCCTTCGTTATATATTGAGGCTAAACCCAAGGTATAGTCTGCCAATTTAAAAATTGGCATAGAATATACTTGTTTTTCATAAGTTTGAGTTAGTGGTATAATTTCCTTATTTTCCCATTTAAAAAAATCTTTGCTTGTTGCAAGTAATGGATATCTCATTGCATCTTTCCAAATTCTTGTAACCAAAATATATTCTTTTAAATATTCATCATAAATTATTTGATTATGAGTATCTGCACGAGGATTAAAATTTTCTAATTTAATTGGTTCTGAGAAATTTATCCCATCTTTTGAAAAAGCAACTGCTAAATATGTTACTTCATTGCCATAATCTATTTTAGTGAATAATTTATATTTTTTATTTTCATCTTTTTCTTTTTCATCAAAAAAAACAGAAGTTCCATGAAAAAAATTAGCAATAATATTATTTTCTTTGCTCGCATTGAATTCAACTAAACCTAAATTAGGTTTTATCCAATTTACACCATCTATACTTTCTGCATAACATAAAGAAACTATTCTATTATTTGTTGGTATATATGGTTCTTTCCCATTATTATCATCTTTTGTAAAAGTTGAATAATAGCAACGGTATTTTTTTTGTTGTTTATCGTAAAATACATTAGGATATGAATTATCAAATCTTATTTCCCAAGCTTTTTCTTCTGTGAAAAGTATTTTTTCTTCCTTTATTGCCTTATTTATATATATTTTTGCATTATTCATATTATGAGGATAGTAAAAACTCAAATCAAACAAGTGTATTACTTTCATTTTTATCCTTTCCATATATTTTAGATATGTCTGGAATAGACTCTAATAATTTCTTAGTATAAGCATTTTTAGGTGAATTAAAGATTTCTTCCGTTGTTCCTTTTTCCACAAATTTTCCATTATTTATTATATAGATATAGTCACACATATATTTCACTACACCCAAATCATGTGAAATGAAAATATAGCTTATACTCTTTTTTTGTTGTATTTCTATCAAATAGTTAAGTACCTGTGCTTGTACTGATAAATCAAGTGCTGAAACAGGTTCATCAAGTATAAGTAATTCTGGTTCAAGACACAAAGCCCTTGCTATACAAATTCTTTGTCTTTGACCTCCTGAAAACTCATGAGGATATCTGTCCAGATATTCTTTTGGTAAATTAACCATTTTTAAAGCCTCTAAGATTTTTTCATATCTTTTATTTTTATCTCCCATTTTATGTACTCTCATTGGTTCATCTAAGGCTTCATATATTTTTTTTGATGGATTAAGAGAAGAATATGGATCTTGAAATACCATTTGTACCTTTTTTCTAAAAAGTAAATCTTTTCCTTTTGACAGCTTATATATATTTTGCAAGCCTTTTCCCAAGTCTATATTTATTTCTCCATCCGTTATGTCATGCAATTTCATAATTGATTTTGCTAAAGTAGATTTACCACAACCTGATTCTCCTATTATACCTATAGTTTGTCCTTTTTTTACATTAAAATTAATATCTTCAAGAGCCTTTATTGGTTCTTTTTTTCTAAAAATTGATCTTTTGGGGTTATAGTATTTTTTTAAATTTTTAACCTCTAAAACTACTTCATCAAACTTATTTTTCTCTAATATTTCTTCATTTCTATTATTTAACTTAAATGACTTATAGCAAGTACAACGAACAAAATGGTCTTTTTCTACTTCATGTAAACTAGGATTGATTTCATGAGCTTCTTTAGGTAAAAAAGGAATTCTATTTGAAAATCTACAAACATTTTCAGTAAATTCTGTTATAGGTGGAACAATACCATCTATTACATATAGCTTTTTCCCCTTATTTCCTTTTGTAGGTATAGCCTGTAATAAAGAACGAGTGTAAGGATGTAGAGGATTTTTGAATATTTCATAAGCAGTAGCTCCTTCAACAACTTCACCTGCATACATGACCAATACCTCATCTGCCATTTCAGCTATTACTCCAAGATCATGAGTTATTAAAATTATTGACATATTATATTCTTCTTTTAAATCTTTAAGTAACTTTAGTATCTGTGCTTGTATTGTTACATCTAATGCTGTTGTTGGTTCATCTGCTATCAAAATATCAGGTTTACATATCATCGCCATAGCTATGATTATCCTTTGTAATTGCCCCCCACTAAATTGATGAGGATAATCATTAATTCTATCCTTTGCATTCTTTATACCTAATTTTTCTAAAAGTTCTATTGCTTCTTTCAAGGCTTCACTTTTTTTTATATCTTTATGTTCTAATAACACTTCTATTATTTGATTAGCTATTGTATATACTGGATTCAAAGCAGCCATTGGATCTTGAAATATCATAGAAATCTTATTTCCACGTATATTTCTAAAAATTTTTCCATATTGCTTTAATTTATTTAAGGTAATTTCTTCATCTTTGTTATAGTACTTTATTTCTCCTTCTATCTTGCAATTTTCAAGTAAATTTATGATAGAATTGACTGTTAAGCTCTTTCCACAACCTGATTCACCAACTATACCAAGTATTTTTCCTTTTTTTAGGTTAAATGAAATATCTTTTAATATTCTAAGTTCTTTTTTGTCTTTTTTTAGATAAGTATTTAATTCTTTAACTTCTAATATATTTTCTCTCATTTTATTCTCCTTGTTTTGGATCCATTATATCTCTTAAACCATCACCTATAAAATTAATAGATAGAATAAATAGAGATATAGTAATACCTGGTATTAGCCATAACCACCAATTATTTTGTATAACATCTAAAGATTTTGCTGCATTTATTATATTTCCCCAAGTTGGAACATCTACCGGAACACCTACTCCTAAAAAACTAAGCCCTGCTTCTCCTAATATGAAGCCAGCAACATTAAGACTAAGTGCCACTATAACTGGAGACATTGCATTGGGTAATATATGTTTAAATATTATTCTTAAATTAGACATTCCAATAGCTTTAGAAACTTGAACATAATTTTCTTGTTTCAAAGATAAAAATTCATTTCTTACCATTCTAAATGTTGTCATCCAACCTGTTATAGAAAAAATGAATATAATATTTTTAACTCCTTGTCCTATGATACTAGAAATTAAAAGTATCAATATTATACTAGGAAATATTTGAAATAGTTCTGATAATTTAACAAAAAATTCATCTATTTTCCCTGAAAAGTAACCAGATATGCTACCTAAAATTGTTCCTATCAATGCTCCAAATATTGCACTTATAACCCCAACAGCTATGGAGACTCTTCCTCCATAAAGTAATCTTGCAAAAACATCTCTACCTAATTGATCTGTTCCCATTATATGTTTTTTTGATGGTGCAAGTAATATTTCATTAACTTCTACAGTATTTGCTCCATACTTTGTTAATAAAGGGGCAAAAATACAGGCTAAGGTTAATATTATGCAAAGTATCAATCCAAAAATAGCCAAATTATTATTCAAAAGTTTTTTTAATTTTTTTCTCATTCATATCACCTAATATCTTATTCTTGGATCTAATATAGCCATAACTATATCAACTATCAAACTACAAGCTAGCATAACAAAAGCCACCATCAAAGTTGTCATCATTATCACAGGATAATCCCCTGCTGTAATGCCTTCTAATATTACACGACTTATTCCAGGCCAAGCAAAAATATTTTCTATTATTACTGAACCTCCTACAAGTATAGGTAATCTGAAAATTAATAAAACTAAGATAGGTCTTAATGCATTTTTTAAAATATGTTTAAAATATACCTTAAATTCTGAAATCCCTTTAGCTCTAGCTGTTTTAACATAAGGCATATTACAAATATCTAATATTGAATTTCTTGTATATCTCATTACAGCTGAAACTAGAGCTAGTGATAGAGTTAAACTCGGTAAGACTAAATGTCTTATCGAGCTATAACTAGAAGAATATCTACCACTTATTGGAAATAGTTGTAATTTTATTGCAAATATATTAAGTAATAAAATTCCAAAGAAAAAACTCGGTATAGCAGCAGCTAATACTGAAAAAAATCTAACTATATTATCCACTATACTATTTTGCTTTATAGCTGCAAGTATCCCTATAGCTATACCAATAATTGTTGAAAATATTAAAGCTGTAAAGGCTAATATGAAAGTTGCAGGTAAAGCTTGCTTAATTATATCTTTAATAGCAGTACCTGAAACTATACTATAGCCAAAATCGCCTTTTAAAATTCCTATTAGCCACTTAAAATATCTATATATTATTGGTTTATCCAATCCTAATTGCACTCTCAATTTATTAATTTGTTCAACATTAGCTGCCATATCTGGAGGAACAATATATGTTATTGGATCAACCGGAACTAATTGTAAGCCAACAAATACTAAAAAACTTATTAATATCATTGTTGGTATTATGAGTAATATTTTTTTTACAATATATTTTTTCATTATCTTAATTCCCATTTTTCAAAGTTGTAATCATATCTGTAGAATGTATTAGCAAAAGTTACATCACTTGGTATTTTAACCTTATTTTCATTTATGAATAAATAGTTATTGAAAGTATATAATGGTAATTTATATAATTTTTCTTGTTCTAATTTTTGTAATTGTTGTAATATATTATTTCTTTCAGTTTCATCACTTGTTTGTGATAATTTTTCAACTAGAGCATCAAAAGATGTATCTCCATTATATATATTTTTGAAGTTTACATTATTTGAAGTATATTCTCCATACCAACTTTCATATCCAAATGATGAGAAGCCTTTATATGCTATATCATACTTTCTTTGTTTAAATAATGCTGGTGTTGAACTTGATTGTATTTGAACTAATTTTGTTTTAATTCCTATTTGATTTAATTGATAACTAATTGCTTGCATAAAGTCTACTGATGTTTGATCTTTATAGTAGTATGTTATAACCAAAGGATCATTAAAATTATAGTTTGCTTCTTTTAATAAAGCCTTTGCCTTTTCTTGATTAAATTCAAATTTATTAACATCTTTTAATTCTTCTGGCTTACCATCAGGTACTGCAGTATAATTTGCCTTTGCTACTTCTGGATATAGCTTATTACCTAACGTAACCTTATCTATTGCATATAATAAGGCTTGTCTTACTCTTACATCTGATAATTTAGAATTTCCTTTACCATCTATACCTGCTAAATTAACTATAAAATATCTATAAAATAAAGCATCTACTGGTATTTTTTTCATTCCTTTTATTTTACTTATTTCTTGAATTTCTTTAGGTTTATTTGTTTGGAAAATATATTCATTTCCATTTTGTACTGCTAAAGTATGATCTTGTACAAAATTATATACTACTTTTTTTATCTTAGGCTTTGTTCCTTCATAATTTGGATTTATACCTAATTCAATATAGTTTCCAACTTGTATTTTATCTACTTTGTACATACCACTTGTAACTGGTTTTGACCAAAATGAACTATTATGTAATTCAAGTGGATTTTCTTTTTCTAAGCAATGTTTAGGTAAAATATAGAATTGTGCTAAAACATTCATAAAATTACCTATAGGTTTTGTTAATTTAATTGTTACCTTATCTTTATCAACAATTACACCCTTCAAATCTTTAGCTTTTTCGTCCTTTAAATCCTTAGCTCCTTCTATTTTTGTAAATGCTTCTGTAAAAATACCATTTATTAATGAAACTTTAAGAGCTTCTTCAATACTGAATTTAACATCTTCTGCAGTTAATGCTTGTCCATCTGACCATTTTAAATTAGGCTTCATAGTAAAAGTATAAGTCTTTTCATCTTTAGAAATTTCATATTTTTCAGCTAAATCAGGTTTAACTTCTTTGAAATTTGAAGATGATATTACTAGCCCACGATAAAGTAAATATGGCATTAATCCATCCCCACTTTGCCAGTAATAATTAATCTTATCTCCTGTACCTACTAAAAATCCTGCTAATTCAAATGTATCAGCATTCTTGCTAGCAACTCCACAAGAAAAAAGTGTGAATAATAACATAATGTAAGAAATAATTTTTTTCATATAAGCCTCCTAAATTCTTATTTATTTTATATTGGGATAATGTTATACCTTGAAATATTTCAAAAGTAAACATCAAATAATTAAAAAAACTCATAACTATGCCAACGGCACACTATGAGTGCCTCTTAATTATATCAAAAATATAAAAAAATAGCTAGCAAATAACTAACTATTTAACTTGAACTAAATATAGAAAATTTAACTCTTAATGTAAACTTTTTAAAATTTCTATTAACTTATCATATTTTTCTTTAAGTTCCTCAATTTCTTTTTTTTGTTCTTTTACTATTTTACGAAGATCTTCATTATTTTTTTTATCTAAATTCACACTAATTCCTAATCCTAAAGCTAAATTCCCTTTATTATTTAAAGATCCACTTAATTTATATCCTAATTTGCCTTCAACTCCAGTAAAACCTATAGCTACAGAATGAGCCCCTCCATAGTATCCATAAGCTGCACTTAAATTATGCCCATAAGTTTGAATCAAATTTGCAATTGCTACTGCATTAGATATTCCATTTATTGCTAAATCTGATTTTGATAAACTATCATCTATTTTTTTTATTGTTTCTTTATCAATACCATTCATACTTGTATTTTTTAAACTAATTGTAATTTCTCCTTTATTATTTACTTCTGTAGAAATTCCATTTTTACCATAAATTTTCAAAACATTAAACCCTACATGTGTTAAATTATTATTTCCATCTTTAGATAAATATGCCATATCTGATGTCTTGTCTGCGGATACTTGTATTGCTGTAGCATATACCAACTGTCTCATTGTTGGAGCATCATTTGGATTTATACCATCTCCTACATTTACTATTCTTCTAGTAAATCCATCCTTTTTAGATATTCTTCCTACAGAAACTGTCATAGCTTCATCTGCTTTTGACATATATCCTATAGCTACTGAAGTCCCTTTTGTAGCATCAGCCAAACCTCCAATAGCAACTGCTGTACTTTCAGAACTCGAACTATTTCCTATTGCTATACCTTCTTGTCCTACAACTTCTGCTGAAGATCCTATAGCAACTCCTTCTCTTCCAATAGTTTTTGAACTATATCCTATTGCTATAGCTTTATCACTAATTATTTCCTTATTTTCTTTTTTATCTTTTGGAGTAGTTGCATTATTTGTACTTGCATCCTTACCTATAGCTATGGAATATTGTTCATTAGCCTTAGAATTTTTACCTATAGCTATTGCATCATTTCCACTTGCACTTCCACCACCTACTTCATAACCTTTTGTTTCTTCTGAATAAATTATAGTTGATAAAATAGATAAAATAATTAAGAATGTTTTTTTCATAGTATATTCTCCTCTCTACATAATCTTACTCTAATTTATAATAAAAAGTCAATAAATATTATATAATCCGAAGTTTTTATCTATATTTTACTATAAAAAAACTGACCTCCTTTAATTACTTTTTGAGGTCAGTTCATACTCTATTCTTTAATATTTTACTTATGTGCCAATACTTCTACTTCAACCAATGCTCCCTTAGGTAATGCCTTAACAGAAAAAGCTGATCTTGTAGGATAAGGTTCTTTAAAGAATGTTGCATAAATTTCATTAACTTTAACAAAATCCTTTATGTCATCTAATAATACTGTGGTTTTAACTACATTGTCCATAGTCATACCATTAACTGCTAATATATTCTTTATATTAGTGAAAACTTGTTTAGCTTGTTCTTCCAAGCCTTCCTTCAATTCATTAACAGCTGGATCTAAACCTATTTGTCCTGAAACATATAGATAATCACCAACCATTCTATAAGCTGAATAAGGCCCTACAGCCTTAGGAATTAAATTTTCCATAATATCTTCCCCCTATTTTCTATAATTTTCCAAATTGCTTGTATATTTTTTGCTTTTTAATTTATTAATAGCCTTAACTTCAATTTGTCTAATTCTTTCCCTTGTAACATTGAAAATTTTTCCTACTTCTTCTAATGTTTTTGGTGCTCCATCATCAAGACCAAATCTATGTCTTAAGACTTGTTCTTCCCTTTCATTAAGAGCATCTTTTAAAATTCCTTCTAATTTTTCACGAAGTAAAACTCTAGCAGTAGCATCATATGGATTTAAGAATTTGTCATCTTCAACAAAGTCTCCTAATTCACTATCTTCCTCACTACCTACTGGGGTTTCTAAAGATATTGGATCTTGGTTCATTTCCAAAATACTTTTTACCTTATCTATTGGTATATTCAATTTCTTAGCAAGTTCTTCTGGAGTAGGATCTTTTCCTGTTTCTTGTAGTATAATTCTACTTGCTTTTTTTATCTTATTTATTGTTTCTATCATATGTACTGGTATTCTAATTGTTCTTCCTTGATCTGCTATTGCCCTTGTTATAGCTTGTCTTATCCACCAAGTGGCATAAGTTGAAAATTTAAATCCCTTTTCATATTCAAATTTTTCAACCGCTTTCATAAGACCCATATTGCCTTCTTGAATAAGATCTAACAATTTAAGCCCTCTATTCGTATGTTTTTTAGCAATACTTACAACTAATCTTAAATTTGACTCTATTAATTTTTGTTTAGCAGCAGCATCACCCTTAACTACTCTTTGGGCTAAAGCAATTTCTTCTTCATGAGAAAGCAAGGGAATTTGCCCTATTTCACGAAGATACATTTTTATAGGTTCATCCACATCCATGTATTCTGCAAGTTTCATAATGTCATCATTTAACATTTTTTGAACTTCTGCATCATCTAATTTATCATATGGAACATCTGAATCTACATCTTCAATTACTATAATACCTTCTTTTTTTAATTTATTTGCTATTTGATCTATTTTTTCAGTTGATATTCTATTCTTTAAAATACTATCAATCTTAGATCTACTTATTTCTTTTTTTTCTCGTGCATCTTTTAATATTTTAGATATATCTTCTTTTAAACTATTATTTTTTTTATCATAAAGCATGCATTTTCCCCTTTTCATATTCCAAATAATCGTCATATACTTTCTTTATTTTTGGTAAATCCACGCTCTTTTCAATATGTTTCACACGGCTCACAAAAGACATGTAGCTAGCGTAGTCTTCATCATTCATATTATCATAGCCTTCAAAATAGTTTACTATCATTTCTCTTGAATTTTTAATATATTGTAAAATCCATTCTCTATAGAGAATTACATAGTCTATTTTAATATCATCATACTTCAAGGTTAAATCAAATAATATTCTCGACTCTTCATTACTTAGATTTTCAACTTTAAAATCATTTTGATATAACTTCTCAAACATTTGTGAGAAATATATATTTGAAAAAGAAATTTTTTCAAACAAAGATAATTTCTCTTTTATGCCCTTTTTGAAATCTTTATAGAGTAAAAATATGGTCATTTCTTCTAATTGTCTTTGTCTATTATTTATTTGTTTTTTACTTTTAGTTGTAACTTTTCTTTCTTCAACTGGCATTTTTGCTGATTTAACTAAATTAGATTTTAATGCTTCAATAGAAATATTTAACTTTTTAGCAAATTTTTTTATAAATTCTTCATAGTAAATCGGATTTTTAATTGAAGCAAAATATGAATTCATTTCTTTTATTAACTTTCTTTTTACACCTAACTTTTCTATATCTCCTTCTGCCAAATAATATTTATATAGAAAGTCAAAAGCATCTTCAGATTTTTTTATTTCTTCAATAAAAGCATCTTTTCCATAATTCTTTAAAATTTCATCTGGGTCTTTGCCCATATTTGAATAATCCATAACTTTTACATTAAAGCCATAATTATTCAATAAAAGTATCGCTCTAATTTTTGCAGCCAAACCTGCACTATCATTATCATAAGCTATAAGAATATTTTCGGTTAATTTTTTTATATATTTCACTTGATTTGCTGTTAGTGCTGTTCCCAAACTAGCTATTGAATTTCTTATATCCGCCTTATGTAAGGCTAGAACATCAAAATATCCTTCAACTAGCATACATGAATTATATTTTTCTATTATATTTCCGCCATCAAAGATCCCATATAATTCATTACTTTTTTTAAATATTTTAGATTCTTTAGAATTAATATATTTTGCTACTTCTGGCTTTGCTGAAATATCTCTACCACCAAAACCTACTATATCACCTTTTTTATTAAATATAGGTATCATAATTCTATCTCTAAAAATATCATAATAGCCATTTTCACCTTTAGCTACAAGTCCTAATTCTAATAAAATATTTATATCTTCTTTAGAAAATGCCTTATAAATATCATCCCAAGTATTTTTAGCATAGCCTAATTTAAACTTCTTTATATCTTCTAAGCTATAGCCTCTATTTTTTAAATAATTCTGTGCTATAGGAGAATTTAAAAGATTAGTAGCATAATATTCACAAATTTTTTTAGTTAAGTTATAGTATTTATCATAGTAATTAGCATTACTTCTAGCAAGATTTATATTCACATTATATTTTTTCGCTAGTTGTTCTATTGCTTCTAAGTAACTAATTTTATTAATTAACATATAGAAACGAATTGCATCTCCACCTATATCTGAACTAAAATCTTTGAAAATTTTCTTTGTTGGGCTTACCATAAAAGACGGGGTCTTTTCATCCTTAAAAGGTGACAACCCCTTGTATCCTGAACCAGATTTTTTTAAATCAACATATTGTGATATTAATTCAACTATGTCTATCTTAGATAACAATAGTTGTTTATCTTCATCTTTCAACATCTTTTACCCTCATGCTATAGTATATTGTGATATTTTCTTTTGTCAACATGATATTTTAATTTTCTTCGATTTTAACCTTATCTTCCATAATTTCTTCAAAGACTATATCCATAACTTTTGATTTTGAAACACCTTCTTGTAGTTTCTTTCTAGCTAATTTCCCACAAGCTATTGCTAATTCATATTTATTAGGAAATTTAGCAAATAATTCATTAACTGTTATTTTATGATTTTTTTTCATCTTTTTCTTCCTCTAGTATAATACTCATTAAATTTTCAATAGAAATTTCTAAGTCTTTATTGACTATTACATAGTCATATTTATCTATATATTTCATTTCTTTTTTTGCATTATTCAATCTCAATTGTATAACATCTTCAGCATCTGTATTTCTGCTTCTAAGTCTTTTTTCTAAGATTTCTTCATTTTCTGTTTTACAAAAAATTAATACTGCATCTTTTTTCTTTTTTTTGACTATAAGTCCACCTTGAACATCAATTTCAAGAAGTACACTTTTACCTTCTGCTAAATTTTTCTCAACTGTACTAACTAAAGTTCCATAATAGTTTCCATGTACTTTAGCATACTCAAAAAATTCATCATTTTTAATTTTTTTCTCGAATTCCTCATTAGATAAGAAATAGTAGTCTTTTCCATCTACCTCTCCTACTCTTGCCTTTCTTGAGGTAGCAGAAATAGATAAAACAACACCTAATCTTTTGCATACTTCCTTAGTAATAGTTGATTTTCCAGAGCCCGAAGGCCCTGAAACAACAAATAATTTACTTTTCATTTAAACTCCTAAAGAATTTCATTTTCATCAATTTCTTCTAATTCTGTAACTTTTAAATCTGCATAATCTTTGAAACCTGTACCTCCTGGTATCTTCTTACCAATTATTACATTTTCCTTTAATCCTTCCAATCTATCAACTTTTCCTTCTATTGCAGCATTTGCTAGAACTTTAGTTGTTTCTTGGAATGAAGAAGCTGAAATAAAGCTTTCAGTATTAACCGCAGCCTTAGTTATACCTTGTATGATAGGTTCATATTTAGCTGGTTTTTTACCTTCTTCTATTTTCTTTTTATTTATATTTTCTATTATCTTTTTATCAACTAATTCATCTTCTAAGAATAAAGTAGATCCTGATTCAAGTATTCTAACTTTTTGGAACATTTGTTTAACGATAATTTCTATATGTTTATCATTAACAGTAACTCCTTGACTTCTATATACACCTTGTACAGATTCAAGTATAAATTGTTGTGCTGCAACTTCTCCCTTAACTCTTAACATATCATGTGGTGATATAGGTCCATCTGTAATTTTAGCACCTTTTTCAATTAGCATTTCATTTGTTACAACTAATCTTTCTCCACCTTGAATTACATATTGTTTTATTTCATTTCCAGTTTCTGGATCAATTATTGAAATACTACGAGCTCCTTTTTTATTCTTAGGATCTTCCTTGAAAATTACTCTTCCACTTACATCTGCTAATAGGGCTTTACCTTTAGGATTTCTAGCTTCAAATAATTCTTGTACTCTTGGTAGACCACCTGTAATATCCTTTGTTCCTTCTGCTGTTTTTAAAATTTTAGCTATTATATCCCCAGAATTAACTTTTTCCTTTTCACCATACATTAAATATGCTCCATAAGGAATACTATATTCTGCAATTTTTTTATTTTCTTCATCATAAATTATTGCACGAGGATTTACTTCATTATTTTCTATAGGTTTAATTGCTAATCTTTCTACAACATTATATTTTATATCTACATTTTCTTTTATATAAATATCTCTATATTCTATTCTACCAGATTTTGTAGTAATTATAGGTGTTTGGAAAGGATCAAATTCTACAATCAAATCACCTTTTTTAACCTTGTCACCATTTTTAAATTTAACTACTGAACCACTAGGAATTTCATATTTATGTTTTCCTATTATTGCCTTAGCTGTTTGAGATGCAACAATTTCTTTTCCTGTTTCATCCTTAATTAATTCTAAGTCAACATATTTTATTTTTCCAGATTCAAATGCCTTATAACTTGATTGAACAGCTGCTGCTTGAGCAACACCTCCTGTATGGAAAGTACGCATTGTAAGTTGAGTACCTGGCTCACCAATTGATTGAGCTGCTATAACTCCTACTGCTTCCCCTTTTAGAATTTCTTTATGATTAGATAAATCTATACCATAACATTTTCTACATACTCCCTTATTTTCCAAAGTACATGTTAATGGACTTCTTACCATAACTTCAGTTATACCTAAATCTTTTATCTTTTTATTAAGTTCATCTGTAATTATAGTATTATATTCTGCTATTACTTCTCCATTATATACTAAGTCTTTTGCTAATCTTCTTCCATATATTCTTTCTGCTAAAGGTTCTATTACTTCACCTGAATCAACTAGATTAGATACTAAAATTCCGACACCCTTGCAACCACAGTCATCTTTTTTAATAATAACTTCATGTGATATATCAACCAATCTTCTTGTTAAATATCCTGAGTCAGCAGTTCTTAACGCTCTATCTGAAGCTCCTTTTCTCGCACCATGTGAAGACATAAAGAAGTCTAATACACTAAGTCCTTCCCTAAAGTTTACTCTTATAGGTTTTTCCATAATTCTTCCTTGTGTATCTGACATTAATCCTCTCATACCTGCAAGTTGACGCATTTGTGCTATACTACCTCTGGCTCCTGAGTTTGCCATCATATATACTGGATTAAATTCATCAAGATTATTCATCATATCATTAGTAACTTTTTCAGTAACTTCTGACCAAATTTCAACTATCTTTCTATATCTTTCATCATTAATGATTTTTCCTTGTCTATATTCTTCTTCTACTTCTTGAACTTGCTTATCTGCTTCTTCAAGTAAACCTTTTTTAGTAGCTGGAATTTCAAGGTCCTCAACACTGACTGTAACACCAGCTAAAGTACCATAGTGGTATCCAAATTCTTTTATTTTATCTAATAATTCAGCAGTCTTTTCTGGACCAAACTTTTTATATAGAATAGTTATTAATTGAGCTATTTGCTTTTTACCATAAGTTTGATTATAGTCTCTTACTTCCTTAGGTAACATTGTTGAAAACATCAATCTACCTGGTGTAGTTTCTATTAATTCGCCATCGATTCTTGCTTTTACAACAGCATGTGTACCAACTTTTCCAGCTTGATATGCTGTTATTAATTGGTTCTTACTTGAGAATACTAAACCTTCTCCCTTTTCACCTTTTCTTGTTGTTGTCATATAGTAACATCCCATAACCATATCTTGTGATGGAACAGCTATAGGTTTTCCACTTGAAGGTGATAATAAATTATTTGTTGATAACATCAATAATTTTGCTTCCATTTGTGATTCAGGTGATAATACCAAGTGGACTGCCATTTGGTCACCATCAAAGTCAGCATTGAAGGCTGCACAAACTAAAGGATGCAATCTCATTGCCTTACCTTCTATTAATACTGGTTCAAAAGCTTGAATAGATAGTCTATGCAAAGTCGGTGCTCTATTAAGTAATATTGGGTGATTCTTTATAATTTCTTCTATTAATTCCCAAACATTTTCATCTTCTTCTTCAACCATCTTTTTAGCTATCTTTATATTAATAGCTAATTCTCTTTTTACCAATTCTCTCATTAAAAATGGTTTATATAATTCTAATGCCATTTTTTTAGGTATACCACATTGACTTATCTTAAGACTTGGTCCAACTACTATAACAGATCTTCCTGAATAGTCAACCCGCTTACCTAATAGATTTTGTCTAAATCTTCCTTGTTTACCCTTTAACATAGATGATAAAGATTTTAATTCTCTATTATTTTGTGATAATATTGCTTTACCTCTTCTACCATTGTCAATTAAACAGTCAACAGCTTCTTGAAGCATTCTTTTTTCATTCTTTATCATAGTTTCTGGTGCATTAATTTCTAATAATTTATACAATCTTGCATTTCTATTTATTACTCTTCTATATAAATCATTCAAATCTGAAGTTGCAAAACGACCACCATCTAATTGAACCATTGGTCTTAAATCAGCTGGCATAACTGGTAAAACTGTTAAAATCATCCATTCAGGTCTATTTCCTGAATTCTTGAAATCTCTTATTACTTTTAATCTCTTAACAAGTTTTTTCTTTTTTTGTACAGAATTTGCTTCTTCTAATTCTTCTTCTAATTTTTCTTCAGCTTTATCAAGATCTATTGCCTTAAGTAGTTCAAGAACACCTTCAGCTCCCATTTTTGCTTCAAAACCTTCACGATTTTGTGTTTTTATTAATTCGTATTCTCTACTTTGTATTACACTTCCTGTAGGATATTCTTTATCCCCATTAATTACTATATATTTTGAATGATAAAGCACAGCTTCTAAATCTTTAGTAGAAATTCCAAGTAATAGACTCATTTTATTAGGTGTTCCTTTTGAATACCAAATATGTGCTACTGGTGCTGCTAACTCTATATGCCCCATTCTTTCTCTTCTTACCTTAGAAGTTGTAACATCTACACCACATTTTTCACACTTTATTCCTTTATGTTTTAATCTTTTATACTTTCCACATGAACATTCATAATCTTTAGCTGGACCAAATATTTTTTCACAGAATAACCCATTTGGTTCAGGTTTTAATGTTCTATAATTTATAGTTTCAGCTTTAGTAACTTCTCCATAAGACCATTCCCTTATTTTTTCTGGAGAAGCTAATTTTATTTGTATGCTATCAAAATCTTTAATACTCATTAAAATAAGCTCCTTACATATCTACATTATTGTCTAATTCAATTTTTTCACCATCTGCACTATATAAATTAATATCTAGTCCTAATGATTGAAATTCTTTCATAAGAACTTTAAATGATTCAGGTGCATCTGCTTCTGGCATTGGTTGCCCTTTTACAATTGCTTCATAACTCTTTGTTCTTCCATTAATATCATCTGATTTAACTGTTAACATTTCTTGTAATACATTAGATGCTCCATATGCTTCAAGTGCCCAAACTTCCATTTCTCCTAATCTTTGACCACCAAATTGTGCTTTACCTCCTAATGGTTGTTGAGTAACTAATGAATAAGGTCCTATTGCTCTTGCGTGCATCTTATCTTCTACTAAGTGATGCAATTTCAAGATATACATATATCCAACTGTTATTTCGCTATCAAATGGTTGCCCTGTTCTTCCATCTATTAATTTTACTTTACCAGTTCTATTAAATCCTGCTTTTTCTAGCATATCTTTAACTTCTTCTTCACTTGCTCCATCGAAAACTGGTGTTGAAATGTGTTTCTTTAATTTTCCTAAAGCCAAACCAAGGTGAACTTCAAGTACTTGACCTATATTCATCCGAGATGGCACACCCAATGGATTTAAGCATATATCTACTGGAGTTCCATCTTCTAAATGTGGCATATCTTCAACTGGTAAAATTCTTGAAACAATACCTTTATTTCCATGTCTTCCTGAAATTTTATCCCCAACTGTTATTTTTCTCTTTTCTGCTACATAAATTCTGATTAATTTATTTACTCCAGCTTTTAAATCATCTCCATTTTCTTTTGATAATTCTAAAACTTCTACTACAGTTCCCTTAACACCATGTGGTAATCTAAGTGAAGTATCCCTTACATCTTTAGCCTTATCTCCAAAAATTGCTCTTAATAATTTTTCTTCTGCAGGTGGTTCTGTTTCTCCCTTAGGAGTAACTTTACCAACTAAAATGTCATCAGGTTTAACATAAGCTCCCACTCTAATAATTCCATGTTCATCAAGATTTCTTAAAGCGTCTTCAGATACATTAGGTATTTCTCTTGTAATTTCTTCATCACCTAATTTTGTTGTTCTTGATTCTATATCAAATTCTTCAACATGTAATGAAGTTAATACATCATCTTTTCTTAATCTTTCTGAAATTAATATCGCATCTTCATAATTGTATCCTTCCCAAGGAATGAAAGCAATTAAGATATTTTTACCTAAGGCTAAATCTCCACCTGAAGTTGCTGGACCATCTGCTAATATTTGTCCTTTTTTAACTTTTTCATTCAAATCTACTATAGGTTTTTGATGCAAACACATAGATTGATTTGATTTTTCAAAGTTTAATAATCTATGTAGATATTCTTTACCTTTTTTGTCTGTTACAATAATTTTCTTAGCATCTACTGCTGTTACAATACCACTTGCTTTAGAACATATTACTGCTCCTGAATCTATTGCTACCTTTCTTTCTAGTCCAGTTCCTACTAATGGAGCTTCTGTTTTAAGTAAAGGTACTGCTTGTCTTTGCATATTTGAACCCATCAAAGCACGGTTGGCATCATCATGTTCCAAGAATGGTATTAATGCTGCTGAAACAGAAACTAATTGTTTAGGAGACACATCCATTAAATCTACCTTTGTTTTATCTATTGTAACTATTTCATCATCATATCTACATACAGGATTAGTTAATAATCTTCCTTCTTCATCTATAGGTGTATCTGCTTGTGCTATAAATAGTCCTTCTTCTTCATCTGCACCTAAATATTCAATTTTATCGAAGTTGGCAACTCCATTTTCTACCTTTACATAAGGTGTTTCTATAAATCCATATTTATTAACCTTACCATAAGTTGAAAGTGATGCTATAAGCCCTATATTTGGTCCTTCTGGAGTTTCAATAGGACAAATTCTACCATAATGCGAATTGTGTACATCCCGAACTTCAAACCCAGCTCTATCTCTTGATAAACCTCCAGGTCCTAAGGCCGATATTCTTCTTTTATGTGTTAATTCACTTAATGGATTAGATTGATCCATGAATTGTGATAATTGCCCACTACCAAAGAATTCAAGAATTAAAGCATTTAAAGGTTTAGTATTAAGTAAGCTTTGTACAGATAAAGCCTTTAAATCTTGTATAGTTGTCATTTTTTCCTTAGCCATTTTAGCTAATTTAATCATTCCACCTTTTATTTGAATAGCTAATAGTTCTCCTACACCTCTAACTCTTCTATTTGATAAATTATCTATGTCATCTGTTACACCATTACCACTAATTAATTTCTTAATATAATTTACTGTTGCAACAACATCTTCTTTTTTCAATACTACATCTGTATCTGGTAAATTTAATTTAAGTCTTTTATTTATCTTATATCTTCCTACATTTGCTAAATCATATCTTTGTACATTAGTAAACATAGGTATAATCAATTGCTTTGCACTTGAAACAGTTACCAAATCTCCTGGTCTTAATTTTCTATAAATTTCAACTACAGCTTCGTCAGAATCTCTTGTTAAATCTAATTGTATTGAATTTGCTAAAGGTATATCTTCTGGTTTAACTTCCCATATTTGTATAGATGGTTCTTTTAAATCTATTAATCTTTGTATAGTTGTTTCTCCTATTCTCTTACCTATTTCAACTATAAATTCTCCAGTTTCTCCATCTATCTTATCTTCTCTTGAAAAAGATCCTTCTAATTTTGATTTTATAACACTTAGCATTTCATCTTTATGATATTTATAGATTTCTGTTAAGTCTATTGTTTTTTCTTCAAAGAATTCTGACATTATTTCAATATTATCATGGAAAAATTCAATTGCTTTCATAAAAACTGTTGCTGGGACTTTTTTTCTTCTGTCAATTTTTACATTTAAAACATCTTTTTTGTCTACTTCAAATTCTAACCAAGTTCCTTTATATGGGATAATTTTACCAACAAATAAGTCTTTACCTGTTTGCATATCCATTTCCTTATTAAAAGTTATCCCTGGTGCTCTATGTAATTGTGAAACTACAACTCTTTCTGCTCCATTTATTATGAAAGACCCTTTATCAGTCATTATTGGTATTTCACCAAAGTGAACAAATTCTGATGGTATCTCCCCATCTTTATTCTTTAAAGTAAATTTAACTTTTAATTGTCCTGAATAAGTTTTTCCTCTTCTTTTGCATTCAAGTTCATCATTTAATGGTTCATCATTATCACGAATTTCATAACTTGAATATTTCAATTGAATATCACCATGTGATATTTCCCCAAATATTTCCCTGAAGATTGCTTCTAAACCTTTAACTTCTCTTTCTTCAGGCTTAACTCTAGCTTGTAGAAAATCTTCATATGAATCTATTTGAAATTCAAGAAAGCTAGGCATTTGTCCTCTGTCTTTAATCTTACCGAAACTGTATCTTTCTATCAGTTTACTCATTTATTTCCTCCCATAAAAGATGCTTAAAATATTTTAAAAATATAAATTAACGATTTTTTTGAAAATTTTTGAAATGCACAAAAGACACTCTACACCTATACTATTGTAGAGTGTCTAAATATATGTTAGTTTATTACTTAATTTCTACAGTAGCTCCTGCTGCTTCTAATTTAGCCTTAATTTCTTCAGCTTCTTCTTTAGAAACACCTTCTTTAACTTTAGCTCCTGCTGTTTCTGCTAATTCCTTAGCTTCTTTTAATCCTAATCCTGTAATTCCTCTTACTTCTTTAATTACATTAATCTTTGAAGCACCTGCTGATGCTAATATTACATCAAATTCTGTCTTTTCTTCAGCTGCTGCTGCACCTGCTGCTGCACCTGCTACTGCAACTGGTTGTGCTGAAACACCAAATGTTTCTTCAATTGCTTCTACTACTTCTTTTAATTCTAAAACACTCATTGCTTTTAAATCTTCTATAAATTGTTCTTTATTGAACGCCATAATATTTTCCTCCTATTTTATTATTTTTGTTCAGCAACATTTGTTAATGCTACTGCTAACATACGAACTGGACTTAATAATCCATAAGCTATTTGAGATAGTAATTCTTCTCTTGATGGTAACTTAGCTAAGGCTTCTATCATTGCTTTATCAACTAAACCTCCGTCAACATAACCACCTTTAATTTCTAATTTGTCTATCTTATTACTATATTCATATATAGTTTTTGATGGTGCTACACCATCTTCATAACCTACAACATATGAAGTTGTACCTTCTAATAAAGTACCATAATCTGCTTCCATTCCAACTTCTTTTAAGGCTAATTGAACTAATCTATTCTTTGCTACGAAATATTCTACATTATTATTTCTTGCAATTCTTCTTAATTCTGTATCTTCATTAACAGTTATTCCCTTGTAATCAACAAAGACTACTGCTTTAGCATTTTCTAATTTAGAAACTAATTTTTTTACTTCGTCAACTTTGTATTGTGCTGGCATACTGTTTCACCTCCTACTTAAACAAAAAAACCTCTAAGCCAGAGGTAAACATATATGCTATATATTCATACTCTACCTCGGTAGGATTTATCTTTGTACCTACTGTCTTTGGCTTTGTTTTTTCTACTTCAAGTTATGTTAGCATATTTTTCAGGCTTTGTCAATAAATTTTCTTTTATTTAAAAAGGCAACTACTAAACCTATTATTGATAGTACTAAGGCAAAAAATAGCATTGCACTAACTCCTTTGCTTTCAAGCAAATATCCTGTAATTGTTGAACCTATCATAATAGAAAAATTAAATGATGATGATTGTAATGAATTTGCAACTTCAACACCCTTTGTAACTTGGTAAGCTGTAGCTGTTTGAAATATACTACTCAAAGATCCAAATTCCAATCCCCATAAGAAAAATACTAAATGTAATAACATTACATTTTTAAAGCCAATGAATATTAAAAATACTACGGCTGTCAATGCGAATAATGTTAAAATCATGATGTGCAAATACTTATCTATAAATTTTATAGTCATAATTACTGAAATTATTGACCCTATACCTATAAAAAATTGTGCCATCGCAACACCCGGATAAGTTGCATTTTTTATAAGATTAGTTATAAAAGTATAAACTCCATAATTAGCACCTACTCCTAAAAAAGTTAATGCAATAACTAATAATACTCCCGGATTTTTAAGCATTGTTATAGGAGAATTACTTTTACTCTTATTTTCTCCTTTGATATTAGGTAATTTAAAATGGCATAATATTCCTATTAGCACTAAAGAAATACCTAAAATTAAAAAAATAGCCCTATAAGTCAATAAATTCCCTATAATAGTCATAATTGGTAAACCAATAGACATCCCTATGGTTATTCCTGACATAATTATTGTAACTGCTCTACCTTCTTCATTTTTATCGACTAATTTCATACCATATGCAGTTATCATAGGCCAAAGTGTTCCAGCACAAAGCCCACCAATTAATCTTCCAAATAACATAAAACCAAATGATGGTGCCAATCCTACAATTAAATTTGAAATAGCAAAACCTGCTAAAAGTGTTGTCAAAAGTTTTTTTCTATCCCAAGAAACTGTAAAAGATATTATAGGTATTCCAAAAATTGCAGATGCTAGTGCATAAATACCTACTAATCTTCCTGTTTCAGAAATACTTTTTCCATATACACTACCTATTTGAGGCAAAAAACCAGTAGGCATAAGTTCACATAATATTGCCATCAAAGTAATACTTGACATAAGTATTAATAGTGATAAATTTTTTTTATTATTCATTTTCCACCCTAAACCTTTCCTTGTATATTATATTACTTTTAATGGCATTTTGTAAATAAAAATAAAAAAGAAGTCTACTATACGACAAGTAGACTTAAATACTATTTCATTTATTGAATTTATTATTAATAAATATACACATAAATACAAAAGCACTTGCACAGATAACTGTCAACATAAGTGCATTCCACTCCATAGGCAATACATTAAAATATAGGACTACTGAAACAAAAATAAATAACACAATCCCTAGAATTATAGAATATTTTCCACAAAGCATATTTATTTTTCTCCAATTTTCTTGATTTTTCATTGAATTTTCTGTTCTTACTCCAGACATATTATTAATAGGTCCATTTGCAATTTTTTTCCAATATGGATATGAGATAATCAATAACATAGGTATTAAATAATCAATTATTAAAAAGAAATATTTCATAATATCCTCCAAATCTTTTTAACTTATTATAATATATTTCACTTATTTTTTCAAAATTACCTCCTAAATATCTTTAAAAGAAAAGTCGAATATATCAGAACGATTATAATGTCCACATTGGTCAAATTCCATTCTTGATTCTATTACTTTTGCCATATCTAGTTCGGCATAAATTATTTCTTCTTTATCCCAAACTGGTTCTGTTAAATAATGACCATAAGGATCAATTATACAGCTTCCACCTCTGCATAAATTTTCATCTAATTTTTCAATTTCAGAATATTCATCTAAATTTTTTGGATAATTAGATTTATTTATTAGCATATTGCAATTAATGTAGTATATGTGCCCCTCTATTGCTATATGTTTTATCGTATCTTGCCATTCTTGATTATCATTTGTATTGGGTGCTATTAAAATAGACATTCCCTGGTTTAATAAAGCAAATCTAGCTAGTAGCATATATGATTCCCAACAAATCAAACTACCTATTTTGCCATATTCTGTATCTAATATAGGTAAATAGTCTTTATTAGCATCAGCATATATTAATCTTTCACTTCCAGTGGGTTTTAATTTTCTATGTCGATAAACCAACTTTCCCTCAGGTGAAAAAATTAAATTTGTATTATATAGACTTGCATTATTTTCATCTTTTTCACTAATTCCAATACTAATATATGCTCCAACTTTTTTTGCTATTTCTTCTAAAATATCAATTTCTTTACTTGGAATACTTATTGAATTATCGTAATATCGTTTAAAATCTGCTCTTGCACTATTTTTTCTACAACCAATTTTAAAGCCAAAATTCATACCATAGGGATAGCCCGGTATAAATAGTTCTGGAAACACAATTAAATCTACTTGTTTTTTACTTGCTTTTTCAATTAAGCTAATAGCCTTACTTAGGGTTGCTTCTTTATCAAACAAAATAGGCTCTGCTTGAATTATTGCAACTTTAGGATTCTTCATTTTCTTCATATTTACTTCCTATCTATATGTGTGAACTACCCATAGTCTAAAGCCTATGGGCTTCCTGCTTCGCTGACCTCGTAACCTACTATCTCCACAGGCGTTAATTTGGGTAGTCCCTACCCTATATTTTTTTTATTACGCTATTTGTCTTAATCCTTCTGCTAATATATTCTTTGCGGCATTGACATCTCTATCGTGTATTTCCCCACAATTTGGACATTTCCATTGCCTTACGGATAAATCTTTTATGTTCTTATTTTGGCAACCACAACAAGAACATAACTGACTACTTGCGTAAAAACTATCTACCTTAACATATATTCTATTGTTCCACTTTGCTTTATACTCTAGCTGTCTTGTAAGCTCATACCATGAAACGTCACTTATAGACTTAGCCAATTTATGGTTTTTTATCATATTTTTTATCTGCAAGTTTTCTGAAACAATCACTTGGTTTTCGCTTATTATTTCACTTGAAATCTTATGAAGATAATCTTTTCTGGTATTTGTTATTTTCTCATGGCATAATGCTATTTGCTTTCTTTTTTTCTGATAGTTCCTGCTCCCTTTTATTTTATGTGCAAGCTGTCTTTGCAATTTTGTAAGATTTCTCTCATACTTCTTTATTGTCTTTGGATTTTCGTATTTTCTCCCATCTGATGTAATACACAAATCCTTTATCCCTAAATCTAAACCTATTTTACCTCTTGTCTCCTGCTTTTTTACATTCTCTGTTTCTACTAAGATTGCTACATAATACTTTCCACTCGGCAGTTGTGATATAGTTGCCGATTTTATTTGCCCTGCAAAATTCCTATGAATTTTTGCTTTTATCTCTTTTAACTTTGGCAACTTTATTCTTTCTCTATCAAAATCTACAGTTATATTCCCATTTGTAAAATTAGTTGTGTAGGATTTATGCCTATCGTGTTTACTCTTAAACTTTGGGTAACCTGCATGCTCTTTGAAAAACTTTTGATAAGCACTATCCATATGATGAATTGCATTTGTTAAAGCAAATTTGTCTACTTCTTTCAGCCATTCATAAACTTTTTTCAGCTCTCTATTGCAATAATTATTACAGTCTGTTTTACTGATAGAGTTTTTTTCTTTTTCATAAGCATCTTTCCTGTATGCAAGGGTCTGATTATATACAAAACGGCAACAGCCAAATGTCTTTTCCAACTGTATTTCTTGCTCTTTACTTGGATAAATCCGATATTTATATGCTTTTAACATTCAGCTTACCTGCCTTTCTACCCTTGATTTTCTATGTATTGCTTTAATATTTCTTCATTTAATTTCCCTGATCTTGCATAAACTTTTTTAAATTTCTTATATACTCTAGCATTTTCAAGAAATGGTTTAAGTTTTTCTACAATACTTTCTTGACTGAATTCAGAACCGAAATTTATCATTGATAATAAGATTAAGAATAAAAATACTTGTTTCATAGTAGCTTTCTCTCCTTTTAAAATATATTAAAATTATACCTTGAAATTTATCTTTATGCCTATACATCTATTTGACAATTTACTTTTTTTATGTTAAAGTAAATATGAATTTTTTCTCAGAATATATCCGCCAAATATATTCTTAGATTAAATAATATTTAAAGGAGGAAGGCAAATGAAATCAACAAAAGAATTAATTGCAGAATTTGGTAAAAATGAACACGATACAGGTTCATCAGAAGTACAAATAGCTATTTTAACAGAAAGAATTAACCACTTAACTGCTCATTTAAAAATCCATCCAAAAGATGTTCACTCAAGAGTTGGACTATTAAAAATGGTTGGTAAAAGAAAAAGAATGTTAAACTACATCAAAACTAAGAGAATTGATGATTACAGAGTTCTTATTGAAAAATTAGGATTAAGAAAATAGTAAAAAAGAGCAACACTAAGTGTTGTTCTTTTTTCATTGAAAGGAGAGAAATTATTGCGTAAAAAAGTAGATATATTATCAGGTAATATTGCAACAAATTTATTTAAATTAGGTTTGCCTATAGTTCTTACCTCTTTAATATCAATATTATATAATTTGACAGATATAAAATTTATAAGTGTGTATCTAGGAGATAGAGCTGTTGCAGCAGCAGCGGCAGCAACTTTCTTTTTAGTTTTAGGTTTTGCCTTGTTAATAATACCGAAAAATGGTGCACAAATTCTTGTCGCCCAATCCATAGGTGCAAAATTAAATAGAATTGCCCGTAGCTATGCTAGAATTGCAATATTTTTAACTCTTTTATTTTCTGCTTTTTGTGTTTCAGTTGGACTAATCTTTTCGGAACAATTAATTAGATTAGTTGGTATATCTAATCCAGAAATATTACAGGATGCAAAAACCTTTTTAACTTGTTGTTGTCTAGGTATTCCTTTTCTATTTCTTTCTAATACTATTTCTGCTATAATAAGTGCAGATGGAGATACATTTGGTCCTTTTATATTCAACTCCTTAGGGGTAATAATCAATATATTTTTAGATTATTTTTTCCTTGGTGTTTTGAAATTTGGAATTTTTGGTGCCGCAATAGCTACTGTTATGTCACAAATAATTTCTTTTACTTTACTTACAATATATTTTTTATCACCAAAATCTAAGTTTAGAAAAATGAAATTATTCAAGTTAGATCCTTTTAAAATGTATATAAAATTATTCAAAATAGGTTTGCCTGGTGGTATAAGTCAAGCTTTATTCACAATAATAGCCATAATTTTGGCAAATATTATTGCAAGATATGATGAAGAAGTCTTAGCTGTACAAAGACTAGGTGTGCAATTTGAATCTTTTTCTTGGAATATATCTGGAGGATTTTCAAGTGCTGTAGCTACATATATAGCTCAAAATTATGGTGCAAAACAGTTCAATCGTATAAAGAAAGTCTACTATATTTCCCTAAAGGGTATAACAATATTTTCTATAATAATAACCTTAGTGTTTGTAACTTGTGCAGAACCTTTATTCAGAGCTTTTCTTCACAATGAAAGACTTATACAACAAGGTATTAATTATTTAACGATAGTCGGCTTTGCACAAATATTTCAAAGTGTAGAAATAATAACAAATGGTGCTTTCAATGGAATAGGTAAAATAAATGAACCTACAATAATAGGTGTACTAGGTACAGCTGCTAGAATTCCCTTAGCTTACTTTTTAGCTCCTTTATTTGGTATAACTGCTATTTGGTGGGTTATTTGTTCAACAATGATAGTAAAAGGAACTATTAGTTTCATATTATTTATGTATATTTGGAACAAATTTATGTATTTAAAGGAGGAAAAAAAATATGAAAATTGCAATAGGTAATGACCATGCTGCTACAGATTTTAAAAAAGAAATTGTTGCTTTTTTAGAAAAAGAAGGTCATGAAGTTTTAAATTATGGTACAGATGAATATAGTTCTGTAGATTATCCAGTTTTTGCAAAAAAAGTTAGTCAAGCTATTTTAGATAAAAAAGCTGATTTTGGTATTTTAATTTGTGGTACAGGAATAGGTATTTCAATTGCTGCAAATAAAATTCATGGAATTCGTGCTGCTTTAGTAACAAATGAATATTCTGCAAGACTTACAAAACAACATAATAATGCTAATATCATTGCTTTTGGTGCTAGAGTTATGGGTGTAGATTTAGCAATCTCTTGCATAAAAGCATATATGTCAAGTGAATATGAAGGTGGAAGACATCAAAGAAGATTAGATATGTTAGAAAGTTGTGGGTGTTAAAATGGAAACAGTTTTTACAAAAATAATAAAAAAAGAAATTAAAGCTGATATTGTTTATGAAGATGATGATATAATAGCATTTAAAGATATTTATCCAGCTGCTCCTATACATATTTTATTTGTTCCTAAAAAAGAAATTCAAAATTTAGCTTATACTACTGATGAAGATATCCTATTATTAGGAAAAATACAATTAACCATTGCTAAAGTCGCTAGAGATTTAGGTATGGATAAAGATGGATATAGAGTTATTTCAAATATAGGTGATTTTGGAGGACAAACTGTTCAACAAATGCACTATCATTTATTAGGTGGTAAAAAACTTGGAACAAAAATGGACTAATATTGAGTATATAGAAAGCAAAGAAAATAGAAAATACAAATTATTAAAAAAATTAAGTCAAAAAAAATATAGAGATTTGAATAATATTTTCATAGCTGAAGGCGAAAAATTCATAAAAGAGTGCAAAACTGCTTCACACTGTATTATACAAAAAAGTAGATTTGACTATTTTGAAAAAAAATATAATTTAGATAACTTTATTAAAATAACTATACTTAATGATAAATTATTTTCAGAAATTTCTAGTCAAGAAAATAGTCAAGGTATTCTTTTTATACATTCAAAAAATACAATTTCTCTTGATGAAATAAAGGGTGATATTGTTATATTAGACGATGTACAAGATCCAGGAAATATTGGGACAATAATTAGAACCTTAGTTGCACTTAATTATGAAAACTTAATATTAACTAAAGGTAGCTGTGATGTTTACACTCCAAAAGCTGTTCGTGCTTCTATGGGGAGCATTTTTAAATTAAATATTATTTATGCAACTTATGATGAAATAAAAGAATTTATAGAAAAAAATTCATATATTAGTTTTGCTACAAATTTAGCAAAAAATTCTATAGAATATACAAATTGTAAATTAAATAAAGATAAAAATGCATATATTTTTGGAAATGAAGGTGGTGGAGTTTCTAAAACTTTACTAGATTTTTGCAATTACAATGTAATAATTCCAATATCAGATAAGGTAAATTCACTGAATGTCAGTGTCGCTACTGCTGTATTTTTGTATAAAATGAGAGAACTTGAAAAATGAAAGAGAAATTTAATTAATTTATATGACATTTATAATAAAAAAATAAGCTTATTCTAAGATAAGCTTGATATAATTACATTGTAGTAATAAGTAATTAATAAAATGTTTTTTTTCATTAAAGAGCTATATTAATATAGCTCTTTTTCTTAATTATTCTTTTCTTCTTCATACTTTTTCAAAATTACTTCAGTAATTTGAGCTCTAAATTCTGGTTGTATAGGATGAACTATATCCTTGAATTCATTATTGCTTAATTTCTTTGATGGCATTGCAACAAATAATCCATTTTGCCCATCAATTAATTTTAATCCATGTACCACAAAGCAGTCATCAAAAGTAATATCTGCATAAGCCTTTAATTTCAATTCGCTTTCTGTTCCCTTTACGATTCTAATTCTTACATCTGTAATAGTCATTTCTGTACCTCACTTTAAAATAATCTGTTAGTAAAGTATACCCTATTTTTCAAAAAATGCAAACTTTTTTTTTATTTTTCTTTACAGTATTCAAGAACATCTTCAATTTTTATTAATTTTGATTCTGAATTTTTTCTATATTTTATTTCAACAAAACCTTCTTCTGCTTTGTTTCCAACTATTATTTTTATTGGGAAACCTATAAGATCTGCATCCTTAAATTTAAAGCCAGGTTTTTCATTTCTATCATCATAAATTACATCAAATTTATTAACCTTTAATTTTTCATATATTTTTTCAGAAATTTCCACTATTTTTTCATTTTTCATATTAGTTGCAATTAAATCAATTTCATATGGTGCTATACTTCTTGGCCAAATAATTCCATTTTCATCATTATTTTGTTCAACAGTAGCTGCTGCTACTCTTGAAACACCTATTCCATAGCAACCCATAATAACTGTTTGTAATTTACCATTTTCATCTAATACCTTAGCATTCATTTTTTTACTATATTTATCTCCTAATTTAAATATATGTCCTACTTCTATACCTCTTGCTATTTTTAAAACTCCATCTCCTTTAGGTGATAAATCTCCTGCTTTGGCTAGTCTAATATCTGCAATAATATCATATTTTAAATCTTTAATATTAACATTAATATAATGATAATTTTCTTTATTTGCACCTGTAACGAAATTAAATAAATATTTAACACTTTCATCCATTACAATTTGTATATTTTCATTGATACCTTCTAATGCACCAATATACCCCTTAACAAGTCCTAATTTTTCTATTTCTTCATCTGTTACTAATTCTAATTCAGTATTTAAATTAAAGGCATTTTTAACCTTAATTTCATTTATATCCAAATCTCCCCTAATTAAAGCTAGATAGTATTTTATATCATCTTCACAAATTTCCTTAAATAGTATAGATTTTACTATTTTTTGCTTAGGTATATTAAGATATGTTGCCAAACTATCAATGCTTGTTTTATCAACAGTTTCAACTAAAGTTTTTTGTTTTTCTTCTTCTTTTGGCATAATTAAATCTATTTTACTTGTTGCCTTTTCTACATTTGCTGCATAATCAGCTGTATCAGAATATAGGATATCATCTTCCCCAGCTTTTGCTAAAACCATAAATTCATGGCTTTCTGCTCCACCTATAGAACCAGTATCTGCTTCAACTGGTCTAAAATTAAGTCCACATCTTGTAAAAATATTACAATATGTTTTTTTCATATTAAGATATTCTTTATCCAAACTTTCTTTTGTTAAGTGAAAACTATATCCATCTTTCATAATAAATTCACGACCACGCATAAGTCCAAATCTAGGTCTTATTTCATCTCTAAACTTAGTTTGAATTTGATAAAAATTAACAGGTAATTCTTTATATGATTTTACCAATTCTCTGAATAAATATGTTACTATTTCTTCATGTGTAGGCCCTAATACAAAATCTCTTTGGTTTCTATCCTTAAATCTCATAAGTTCAGGTCCATATGCTGACCATCTTCCTGATTCCATCCATAAATCTGCAGGTTGCATAATAGGCATTAATAATTCAATAGCACCTGATTTTTCCATTTCTTCTCTAACTATTTTTTCAATTTTTTGTAAAACTCTCAAACCTAAAGGCAAATAAGTATAATTACCTCTTGAAACTTGTTTTATCATACCTGCTCTTAGCATTAATTTATGACTAGTTACTTCTGCCTCTTTTGGGCTTTCCTTATATGTTTTTATAAATGTTTTTGAGAATCTCATTTAATTTTTCCTCCTTTTTTTTATATTTTTAATTATTATTTCCATTTCAGTTAAAACAACTGCTATAAGTATTAATACTCCACCAATTATTACATTTTTCGTTAAAACTTCCTTCAATATTAAGCTTGCAAATAAAGGGGCAAACACTGATTCAGTTCCTAAAAAAATTGATGCTTTAACTGAGCTAGTATATCTTTGAAATAAGGCTTGTAAGAATAAACAAATACCCGTAGTTACTAATCCTATGTAGGCAACAGCTAGCATTTCATTTACAGACAAAAATCTTACATTTTCTCCGCCAATTCCTGTTACACTAGACAAGCCTAAGGTTATTAAAAAAAGTAATGCTGCTATAGTATTTTGTATTAATATCATTTTTTCTACTGTATATTTTTTTGAATAAAAACCTGTTAGAGCTATATGTATCCCATAAAAAATAGCTGAAATTATTATCAGCATATCTCCCATATTCAAAGTAAATAAATTTTGATTAGGAACATATGATATAAAGCCTACCCCTACTAGGCATAATAATGTTGAAATATATGTGTATACATCAGGTGCTTTTCTATTTAACATCCACGATATATATGGGACAAACATTACATTAAGTCCTGTATAAAAAGCTGCCTTTGATGCCGTTGTATATTTACTTCCAACTATCTGAAATCCATAAGCAAAAAATATCACAATAGATATTAAAAACATTTTCCTTATATCTTTTTTTGTTATTTTCTTTATTGTACCATGAAATATAAATAATAAGAATATACTTGCTATTGTAAACCTAAGTGCTAACATATATATGGGGCTAATCCCCTCATTTAAGCCTATTTTGGTTGCAATAAATCCTAAGCCCCAAAGCAATCCTACTAATAATAATCCTATATCTGCAATACCTTTTCTCATTTGTTAGTCTCCTATTCTTTGCTTATTTTCGATGTCCTTTATTAAATAATTATTATCAATTTTACCTTCATGTTCTTCTAAATAGCAATTTACAAATTCTTTAACTTGTTCTATTTCTTTAATATTTCTTACTATATCCGACAAAACTAAATCAGAAATTCCACTTTGTCTAACACCGAATATTTCTCCAGAATTTCTAAGTTTTAAATCTTCTTCAGCTATTTTAAAACCATCAATTTCTTTTTCTAAAACTTCTAATCTCTTTTTTGATATTTCATTTTCACTTTCAGATTCTAAAAAGCAATATCCTCTTTTTTCACCTCTTCCAACTCTACCTCTTAATTGATGTAAAGTCGATAAACCAAATCTTTCTGCATTCTTTATAACTATAATATTAGCATTACTAACATCAACACCAACTTCAATTACAGTCGTAGATACTAATACACTTATTTCTTTAGTTATAAATTTATTCATTATTTCATTTTTTTCCTTTGCAGACATTTTTCCATGAATTAAGCCTATATTCTGATCAGGAAATTTTTCCTTTATTTCTTCATATGTTGCAAAAGCTGATTTTGCATTAATACTTGTACTATCTTCTATAAGATAAGCGACAATATATACTTGTTCTCCCTTAATTAATTTTTCATTAATAAAGGAATACATTTTCTTTTCTTCTTCAGCTGTTTTTATCCACTTAGTAATAGTTTTCTTTCTTCCACTTGGCATTTCATTAATTATACTAACATCCAGATCTCCATATATTGTCAAGGCTAAAGATCTAGGTATAGGTGTTGCACTCATAACTATTACATTGGCTAATTTTGCTCTTTTTCTTAATTCATTTCTTTGTTCCACACCAAATTTATGTTGTTCATCAATTACAGATAAACCCAAATTGAAAAATTCTACTTCCTTATTAATCAAAGAATGTGTCCCAATAACTATATCAACTTTTCCATTTTTTATATCTTCTAATATTTTTTCTCTTTTTTTGCCCTTAACAGAACTTGTTAAAAGCTCTACTCTTATATTAAAATTTTTAAATTTTGTCACAATATTATTGTAATGTTGTGTGGCTAAAATTTCTGTAGGTGCTAAAAAAGCTGATTGGTACTTATTTTCAGCCATATATAGCATTATTACAAGAACGACTACAGTCTTTCCTGAACCAACATCCCCTTGTATTAATCTATTAATATATTTGCCCTCTTTTAATTCCTTATAAATTGAAGTAATGACTTTTTTTTGTGAACTAGTCAAGGTAAAAGGTAGAGATTTTATATATTCTTTTACTATATTTTTGGTATCTTCCAATTTATATCTATTAATATTTTTCTTATTATCAATATATCTTTTTTCTAAAATACCCATTTCAAGTATCATTATTTCTTCAAAAGTAAATCTTCTAACAGCTAATTTTAATGCTTTTTCATTACTTGGGAAATGAATATTCAATATTGAAGTCATTCTTGACATTATTTTATTGTTATATATAAAATCTAGGGGCATATTTTCCTGTAATAAATTACCAAATTTATCTATAGCATTTTTAATAAGTGTTCTTATCTTATTTTGTGTTATTCCCTTAGTCAACGAATAAATTGGCTCTAATTGTGAATCTTCCTTAAAATTATTTTCATTATATACTTTTTTATAACTTGGATTAATCATTTGACATTTAGGAAATTTTTTTATTTTACCTGTTACCAAAATTTTATCGTCATATTTTATATTTGAATAAATATATCTATTATTAAACCATAGTAAATCTATAATTCCTGTTTGATCCATTAATTGTATGGTAACCATTATTCTTTTGCCTGGTAAAAATTTTTTATTAATACTAACTACTTTACCTTCTATAATAGCTACCTCTTCATTTTTAACTTCTGCTATTTTTTTATACACTGCACTATTTTCATAATATTTTGGAAAATAATAAAAAAGATCATACAAATTATCTATTTCTAATTTTTTTAATGCCTTTAGTGTACTTGCATTTAAACCTTTTAATTTAAGGTTATTTATATCTTCAAATAATATATCATAGCTCATTTTCTTTTAACCATTGTATAAATTTTTGAAAAGCTCTTGCTCTATGACTAACCCTATCTTTTTCTTCTATATCTGCCATACCAAAAGTTTTATTCAAATCATAACTAAAGAAAATTGGATCATAACCATGTCCCTTAGTACCCATACTTTCCTTTGCTATTTCTCCTTCGGTTTCTCCTCTAAATGTTATATACTCACCATTTGTCTTTAATAAAGTTATAACACAAACAAAATGAGCTGTTCTTGTTGTATTTTTTTTATTAACTTCTTCTATTAAAGCTTGACCCCTTTCTTTATATGTTTCAAGGTCATTTCTATATCTAGCTGTATGTATACCTGGTTTTCCATCAAGGCAATCTATACAAAGCCCTGAATCATCAGAAACTATAGCCTTATCTTTATTTAATTCTCTAACAGCCTTTGCCTTTATTAATGAATTTTCTTCAAAAGTTAAACCATCTTCTACAACAGAAGGCATAGTTATACTTACAAAGTTAACTCCATATTTATTAGCCATTTCATTAAATTCTTTCACTTTCCCTTTATTACTAGTAGCTAAAATTATTTCTTTCATATATCTCCTTTTTTTAAAATGCACACTTAAAAAGTGTGCATAGTTATTTTATTATTTCTATAATTTTTTTTATTTTGGAATATGCGTAACCTTTTCTTGTTAATTTTACTATTATCTGTGCCAACTCTAAATTCTTATTTTGTAATTTCTTTATTTCTTTTTCTAATAAGTCATCTTCAATTTCATTAGGTGCATCTTCATAAGCTCTCTCTATATTAGATCTACTTATTCCTTTTTGCATTAATTTAAATATATTTTTTTGTTTACTATTACTATGTGTCATTATATATGATAAGGCATAATCAACATCATCAATATATCCTAATTTTTCTAGTTCTTCAACTACTTCTTCAATATATTCTACCTGTTTATACTTTGCCTTTAATTTACATATTAATTCATATTTTGTTCTAGCTTTTAAATAAATATAAAATAAGGCTTTATGTTTGATTGAAGCTTTTAATACATCTATATAAATATTACTAATATCTTTCCCTATTTTCAAACCATACTCGTGTATTATATCAGGACTAACATCAATAATTTCATCATTTTGTAGATATAACTTATTCTTCGTTAAGTTCTGTATCAACATTTTCTTCTATTTTTTCTCCAAAATTATTAGTTGGTTCAGCTGAGATTTTTTCTAAAACTTTTGCTTTTATTTCTTCAAATAATTCTTCATTTTCCTTTAATAATTTTTCAACATTTGCCTTACCTTGACCAAGTTTTGTATCACCATAACTAAACCATGACCCACTTTTTTTACAAATATTATAGTTTATAGCTAAGTCTATAATTTCTCCAATCTTTGAAATACCTGTTCCATACATAATACTAAATCTAGCTTCTCTAAATGGTGGTGCAACCTTATTTTTAGTAACCTTAACTAAAACTTCATTACCTACAAGGTCATCTCCTTGCTTAATTTGCCCAATTCTTTTAACTTCCATACGAACAGTTGAGAAAAATTTTAAAGCTCTTCCTCCTGATGTAGTTGTTTGAGGTCCAGGCATAAAGCTAAATCCCCCTATTTTTTCTCTTATTTGATTTATAAATATAAGAACAGTTTTTGATTTTCCTATAGAGCTAGTTAATTTTCTTAAGGCTTTTGACATAAGTCTGGCTTGTAGCCCAACTTGCAAATCACTCATATCTCCATCTATTTCATTTTTTGGAACTAAAGCTGCAACTGAATCTACTACTACAACATCTACTGTTGAACTTCTAACTAACAAATCAGCTATTTCTAGAGCTTGTTCCCCACTATCTGGTTGAGATATTAGTAATTCATCTATATTAACTCCTAAGGCCTTTGCATATACTGGGTCTAGTGCATGTTCTGCATCAATAAATGCTGCTATACCTCCTATTTTTTGTGCTTCAGCTATAATACTCAAGGCCAAAGTTGTTTTACCTGATGATTCTGCTCCATAAACCTCTACTATACGGCCTCTTGGAACTCCTCCTACACCTAAGGCTAAATCCAAATTTATACTTCCTGTAGAAATACAGCTCACATTCATTCTCTTATTTTCTCCAAGTCGCATTATTGATTCATTTCCAAATACTTTAAGTACCTCTTTCATAGCAAGTGCTATTGATTGATCTTTAGAAATATTTTCTACATTTTCTTCTTTTTTCTTTGCCATATTTGTCCTTTCTCTAAGTTCAAAATATCAACCTAATTATATCATATTTTAATGGTTAAAAAAAGAGAATAATTGACTTTTGAATGCAATATATTATATACTTTATTTATTCAAAAAGGGGGGACAACGATGACACAACTAAGTGTAATTTTGAGTACTAAATTTTTATCAGCAATTTTTTCTACAATATTTATTATCCTTCTTGGATATTACTTAAGAAGAAAAAATTTAGTTAATGAACATGGAGCAAAGGTTCTAAGTTCAATTTTATTATCAGCTGCTTTACCAGCTTTAGCATTTACAGCCTTTATGCAAGATATTAAAAAGGAAACTTATACTACAGGTATAAATGTTTTAATATTTGGTTTTGTGGCATACATTTTGTTGATTCTACTAGGTTATTTATTTTATATAAACTACCATGGTGATACTAAAAAAACTATGATAGTTTTAACAGCCTTTGGTTCTACAACATTCTTCGGTATACCAATAATCAATGGATTACTTGGTAATACTGGTACTTTATATGCAAATATTTTCAATATTGCTTATAGAGTTTTCTTATATTCATTCGGTTTAATAATGATGAGTGGTATAAAATTTGAAAAGAAAAATTTAAAACAAATTTTTCTAAATCCTATAATAATAGCAACTTTCTTGGGACTTATTGTTTGGATATTCCAAAAAGAAATACCCTTTGCAAGAATAGATAAAACTGCTAAACCAATATTTGCTGCATTGAAGTATTTAGGTGGTTTATCATCTCCTTTAGCTTGGCTTGCAATAGGTATGACTTTAGCTAATATTTCTTTAAAAGATGCTTTAAAAGAAACAAAAACTTTAGTATATGGTGCAATAAAATTAATTATAATCCCAGCTTTATTCTTAATTTTATTAATAATTCTAAATTTCGTTGGAATTACTTTCCAATATGATGCAATTGTTGCTATAATCATCATGCTTGCAACACCACCTGCAACTGTTGCTGTTGCTTATGCAATTAAATTTGAAAAAGAAGCTATACTTGCTTCAGATATTTCATTAGTAAATACTGTTTTATCTGTATTTGCTATAATTATATGGATAATAGTATTAGCAATAACTCATGCTTATGCATTGATATAGAAAAGAGGAAAAAATGAAAGTATTATGTTACGGTGTTAGAGATGTTGAAAAAAAATTCTTTAAAAAAATAAATGAAAGATTTAATTTTGAATTAAGTTTAATACCTGAATATTTAAATAGTAAAGAAACTGCTGAATTAGCTAAAGGTTTTGATGCTGTTATTCTTCGTGGTAATTGCTTTGCTAACAAAGAAAATCTTGATATTTATAAAAAATTAGGTGTTAAATATGTTTTAACAAGAACTGTTGGTGTTAATCATATAGATATTGCTTATGCAAAGAGCTTAGGTTTCAAATTAGCATATGTACCTTTTTATTCACCTAATGCTATAGCTGAATTAGCAATAACTCATGCTATGATGTTACTTAGAAATATGGCATTAACTACAAGTCAAACTTCTAAAAAAGATTTCCGTTGTACAGCTAATATGTTCTCAAGAGAAATTAGAAAATGTACAGTAGGTGTAATTGGTTTAGGTAAAATAGGTTTCACAGCAGCAAAATTATTTAAAGGTTTAGGAGCAACTGTACTTGGTTATGACATAATGAAAAAAGAAAATGTTGATGATATTTTAACACAAGTTAGCATGGAAGAACTTATACAAAAAAGTGATATAATTTCTTTACATATTCCTTTTATCAAAGAACAAGGTAAAGTTGTTAATAAGGACTTCATTGAAAAAATGAAACCTAATTCTATATTAATTAATACTGGTCGTGGAGAAGTTGTAGACACTAAGGCATTAATAGCTGCAATTAAGTCTGGTCATCTTGCTGGAGCTGGTCTTGATACAGTTGATAAAGAAGCTGGAATTTTCTTCAAAGATTTATCAAATTCTACAATAGAAAATGAAGACTTTGAAGCTCTAGTTGAACTTTATCCTAAGGTTCTATTATCACCACATATAGGTTCATACACTGATGAAGCTGTTACTAATATGATAGAAACAAGTTTTGAAAATTTACAAGAATATATTACAACAGACAAGTGTAAAAATAATATAAAATAAGGAAAGAGGCTCTATGAATCAGTTGAATATAATATTAAATACCAGTTTTTTATCCGCAATTTTTTGTAGCATATTTATAATACTTCTGGGTTATTTTCTTTTAAAAGAGAACTTAGTTCCAGATAATTGTGCTCATGCAATTAGTAGTGTATCACTTAGTGCTACACTACCTGCATTAGCCTTCACTGCCTTTATGCAAGATATAAAAAAAGAAACATTTACAACAGGAATAAATGTCTTAATTTTTAGCTTTATAGCATATGTTTTGTTAATTTTATTAGGCTATGTCTTTTATTATAAATATTCGGGTAAATTAAAAAAAGCCTTAATAGTGTTTACTGCTTTTGGTTCTACAACTTTTTTTGCTATTCCAATAATTGATGGAATTATAGGTTCTACTGGTACTTTATATGCTAATATATTCAATATAGGTTATAGAGTCTTTTTATATACATTTGGTTTAGTTATGATGAGTGGTATAAAATTTGAAAGAAAAAATATAAAAAAAATTATAGTAAATCCTATTATTATAGCTACTTTTTTAGGTCTATTCTGTTGGATATTCCAAAATACTTTTCCAATATTGAGAATAGATAGAAGTGCAAAGCCAATATTTTTTGTACTAAAATGTTTAGCTGAAACATCATCTCCTTTAGCCTTTTTAGCTATAGGAATGACATTAGCAACCGTACCCTTAAAGGAAGCTTTAAAGGAAAAAATGACTATTATATATTGCGTTTTCCGTTTAATTATAATTCCAGCTATTTTCTTAGTAATATTAATTTTATTTAATTACTTTGGTATTATTTTTAAATATGAAGCTGTTGTTGCAATAATAATAATGCTTACAACTCCTCCAGCTACTGTTGCTGTTTCTTATGCAATTAAATATGATAATGAAGCTTTACTAGCTTCTAATATTTCTTTAATAGGAACCTTTATTTCTATTATTATGATGATATTTTGGTTAGTCATTTTAAATTATACACATAGTCTATATTTAGTATAAAAAAAACTAGAAATTTAATTCTAGTTTTTCTTTTTTTTTATTTAACATCTATTTGTATAAATATTGGATCATGATCACTGAAATATCCTTGTGCCTTTGTTGATTCTGAGTTTATATTTAAAATATCTACTTTCATTTTTTTAGCATATTTATTATTAACCAATAAATTATCTAATACTTGTGCATTACCTTGATATATATATGTATGTCTTTGATTCTTTGGTAATTGTTCTACAGCACTAACCATCACATCAGTTTTCATTGCCTTTAAAGTTGGTGAAAATTCAAAGTCATTCATGTCTCCCATTGACAAAATTATTGCATTTGGTTTTTGTTTATTAATTTTCTTTAAAAATGCTCCTATATATTCCCCTTCAGGTATTCTTAAATTTTCAGATGCTCTTTTTACTGGTTGATTCTTTGAATAAATTTTATCATCAAATCTCTTAGATTTTAAATGATTTACTACAACAAATACATCTTTTTTACTATTTTTTAATTGAAGATGTGCAACAAGAGATTTTCTAACATCTTTGAAGAAATCTTTACCATTTCCTAATCTACCTGGATTATATGTTAATTTACCATTTTGTATATCTGTATCTACTATTGCATTTCCTTGATTAATATATGGTGCTTCTAATTTGTCAGTTCTGTATAATATTGCATTTCTAATATGCATTTCTGGCCAACCACCATCTTTTCCATCTTCTGGATTTATAACCATATATTTATATTCTACTCCAGTAACTTTCTTTATTTCATTTACTATAGCAGTTAAAGTTTTTTCAGAAGATACTACAGTTCTATCTTTTACATTACCTCCATCGTCATCTCCAACTTCTGCTAGACCTATGATATCTGGAGTTTTAAGATAATCTCTAACTTGTTTTGCTAAAATTTCAACTCTTTTTTCACCACCATCTGCTATAGTGAAATTTTCTATATTATATGAAACTACATTTAATTTATTTTTATCATAATTAAATTTATTTTTATCTCTTTTGAAGCCCATATCCTTTAATTTAGGCAATTCATTTGTATTTATTAGCTTATAATTTGAATAATTATATGTTAATATTCCTTCTATTGGAGCTGTAAATACATCTCCTGGATTAGGTGTAAAACTTGGATCTTTATATCTACCATCATATCTAGGTCCTTCTGTTATTTTGAATAATTTATCTTGAACTAACACTCTTTGAGTTTGTTCATTATCATATGTATATCTTATTCCACCATTATTAGTTTTATTTGTTACATATTTACCATATTCTGGTACTACGCTTATTTCTCCATGATCTTCTGATACACCTGTAACCATAGGTTTATTAACTTTAACTAACATTGATTCAAGAGATTCATAATAATCCATCGCATTTTTCTTTATATTCAACTTTTCATTAAATTTACCTATATATACTTTTTTAGGTATTTTATGTGGATCAATTACTGTAGCTTTTACTTTATGATTTTTAGATATAAGTTGTAGATTACTAGCTTGTATACTTGTAACTGTTAAATCTGAAGGATTAGGTCTTCCAAATTGAATTTCTTTTACAAGCCCATCAACACTTACATAATCACCCTTATTAGGCAATTCTCCCTTAGTTTCTACATAAATACCTTCAGAAGTTGTTTGATTATTATCAGCTTTTAAACTTTGCATATAAAAACCTTTACCAACTATAGCTGTAACTACACCTTTTACCTTTGTTACTTCTTTATTATTATAAGGTGAGGTATGAGTTGTACCTTGTATTTCAGAAATAGTTTCTGAATAAGCAATAATACTTGATAGCATAACTAAACTTGCCATTACTTTCAATTTCATTTTATTTCTCCTTAAATTTAAAATACCACTTTTTTACACTTTCTGGAAAATAATCTATATATTTTTCTGGATCATTTCTAATCATTGTAGAAGATATAGAATAATCTTCTCTTTTAGGATCTAATAAATAGGCTTTTATATTAAAATACTTATTATACTTTTCTTGATCTTGAACTTCATTTGTAAAAATACAATCTATCTTTAATGAATTTTTTTCTATTTTTTCATTAACTCTTTTTGACCAAGCTTCCCAGCCATTAGGATATGGCTCTATTCCATCTTCATTTAATTCTAATACCTTTATATTCTTATAACCCTTAACTTCCAATTCAACAAATCTTTTTCTATCATTTATCGTTAAATTAGCTAATTTTGATTTTTCATTTAATTTTTTATCTCTTTCTGTTTCAGAACAAACAAAAACATATACATTTTTGCAATATCTTGCAACTAATTTAATAAATTTAATATGTCCCTTATGTACAGGAAAAAACTTACCAAATATTGCTGCATTTTTATCCTTAAATTTATACATTTTATTTACTATTTCAACTGCAGCATCAAAATCTTTTCTTGATATATTAAGACTGTTTAATAAATTCAATAATTTTTTACCATTACAATAACCTATAGCCAAAATATCTCCCAGTAATTCTCTTTTAATTCTACTATTATTACCTACTAATAGTCCTGCATCCATTAATTCTGTTATTGTAAATTTATCTTTCTTATTCTTTTCAACTTCATGTATATTTTTAAATAAATCAAAAATATCATCTGCATTTAAATTTTCAACTCCAACATTATCCTTTTTTGTTGCTAAAAATTTATTTGCATATATATTTATAGCATTTGGAATATTCTTATTTATCTTTTCCCTTATTTTTTTACCAGCATAATCTGGATCTGTTAAAATATATATTTTATTATTTTTTGCCAATCTTTTTAAATCGTCAATTTTTTTTTGATTTGCTCCACTCATTCCATTTAATATATATATTTTTTCTGGTTCAATTACTCTACTTAGGGCTGTTTTATCATCTTTACCTTCAACTACTACAATACCATCTATTTTAATCAATGTTATAATCCTTCAATGCTTTTAATAAATATTCATAAGTTTGCCCTACAGCTTCTATACTCATTCTTTCATCAGGTGTATGAGGATTTTTAATATCTGGTCCTATAGAAATTACATCTAAATTAGGATTTTTTTCAAAGAAAATTCCACATTCAAGACCAGCATGTATAGCTGCTATCTTAGGTTTTTTACCTGTTTGTTCTTCAAAAATTCTTGCAAAATAGTCTCTTATCTTTGAGTCTTTTCTATATTCCCAAGGATTACAACTATCATCTATAACAGTCTTGCTATCATATTTTTCACCATAATTTACAAGATATTTACATAATTCTTCTTGTTCATAAAGAATTCCACTTCTAACTAAGGCATTAACTGTTACAAATTTCTTTTTATCGTCATCTATTGTTGTTATTATACCCAAATTAAGTGATGTTTGTACCAAACCTTCTATATCTTTTGAAAATCTAATAACTCCTGTTAAATATCCTTCCAAATATCTTAATAATTTAACTGTTGATTTTTTACTAAATTGTTTTTGTGCCATATAATTTTCTTTAGTAAGTATAGCTTGCATACCACTTTCACTTGCCTTGTATTCATAATTCAATGAATCTACTGCTAAATCTATATATTCCTTTAATTTATCAATATTTTCATCTGCAACAAAAGTTACTTGCCCTTCTCTAGGTATAGTATTATTTTTACTTCCACAATTTATACTAACATAATTTACATCACACATTATTGAAACTCTTCTTAAAATTTCATTCAATATTTTTATAGCATTTGCATGATTTTCATGTATGTCTGCTCCACTATGTCCACCTTGTAAACCTTTAATTTCTAAGTTGTATATATTATCTTTTAAAACAATTTCTTCAGCATCAAATTCTAAAAATGTTCTAACTCTTGAACAACCTGCACTACTTACATAAATAGAACCATATTCTTCACTATCTATATTAACCAAAATATCTGATTCTAATTTTGATATATCAAATTTTGTTGCACCCTTCATGCTAACTTCTTCATCTGTAGTAATTAATACTTCTAATTTTGGATGAGGAATAGTATCTGATTCTAATATTGCTAAAGTCATTCCCATAGATATACCATTATCTGCACCCAAAGTAGTTCCATCTGCTGTTAAAAAGCCATCTTTAATTAAAACATTTATCCCTTGTTTTTCAAAATCAAATTCTACTTCTTTGTTTTTTTCACAAACCATGTCCATATGCCCTTGAATACAGATAGATTTGTATTTTTCATAACCCTTTGTTGCTTCTTTTCTAATTAAGATATTATTATTTTCATCTTGATAAACAAATAAATTGTGCTTTTTTGCAAATGATACTAAATAATCACTAACTTGCTTTTCATTTCCAGAACCTCTTGGTATCTTTGAAATTTCTAAAAAATAGTGAAATACTCTTTGTGGATATAATTTTTCTATATTCATTGTTCCTCCCCTATAATATATTATCTAATAATTCTTCTAAATATCTCATTTCTTCTTGATTCAAATCACGACCTTGCTTTAATTTTTTTAAAATATGATCATCATTTCCAACAAGACTTCTTTCCATTATCTTTATTATCAATCTTTTATAATAATCCATATCAATCTCCAAATAATTTAAGATACTCATAATTACACTTTGTAAAATTACTAATTGATAAACCTAAAAGCCTAATATTTTCACCTTTATATATATTAATTAATAACTCTTTAGCTAGTAATAGTATATCACTATTTTCATTAATTGGCGAAAAAAATGTTTTACTTTTTGTAATAGTTTCAAATTCTTCATTTCTTATCTTTATAACTAATGTTAAAGGATAAATATTCTTTGATAAAATTTCACTCCTAATTTCCACAACTAGGCTTTCTAGTTCTCTATAAATTTCATTAAAATTTTTTAAAGCTGGATAAAAAGTTCTTTCTTTACTTATAGATTTTTCAATTTTTTCTATATCAAAATACTCATCTGAATTTCCTCTTATCATCATATAAATCATATCTGCTCTTGCCTTGCCTAAGGCTTTTCTTAAATCTTCTTTTGAAATTGCATAAAGTTCTTTTGTATAGCTTACGTTCAAATTATATAATACTTCTCTTGCCTTTTCTCCTATACCTGGAAATATTTTAACATTTTTATCATATACATAATCAATAAACTCTTCCTTGCTTGTTATAGCATATATTCCATTTGGCTTATTAACTTCACTTGCAATTTTAGCAGCAAGTCTATTGTATCCAACGCCAATAGAAACAGGCAAATTAAATTTATCCTCTATTAATTTTTGAAATTTTAAACTAAATTCATATATATTTTTTTTATCAATATCAATCTGTATATATCCTTCATCACAGGATAAAAATTTTACTTTTTTAAATTTTTTGCATATTACTTCCTGTATTTTTTTTGAAATAGAAAGATAATATTCTTTCCTAGGAGTTATAACTAAAATCTTAGGAAATATTTTTTTTGCCATACTCACCGTCATTGCAGAATGTATTCCATATTTTCTTGCAATATAGTTACAAGTTGCAACTACATGATCTCCTACAACCAAAGCTTTAGATTTTAATTCAGGTCTATCTCTCATTTCAATTGAAGCAAAAAAGCAATCCATATCATAATGTAAAAACATAAAGCTCCTTATGTCAAAAAAATGACAAAATATTTTGTCATTTTTCTTCCATTTTTTTTATTAATTCTATAAATCCTTCTTTTGATTTAGTATTACAAAGTAAATCAGTTTCTACATCTGATTTTAATAATCTACTAATCTTAACTAAAGCATCTAAATGTAATAATTTTGTTTCATCATTACTTGCTATCAAAAAGAATACAGTAGATTTCTTTTTATCTAATGAATCACAGTCTATACCTTCTTTTTTTGTACCAACAGCAATTGCAAATTCATTTACGTATTTTGTTCTAACATGAGGTATGCATAATCCATATTCCATTGCTGTAGACCCAGCACTTTCACGAGCTAGTATTGCTGATACAAAGCCTTCAAAATCATTTACCTTATCTTTCAAAAGACCTGCTAATTCTCTCAAAGCTTCTTCCTTATTATTAGCTGTTAGTTCAAGCTTAATATTTTCAGTATGTAAATACTCACTTAACTTCATTCTCATCCCCAACCCTTTCTTAAAAAAAAATTTGGCAATCATCTATTTTCCCCATTTCTGAGTATCTTCGACGCACACAGTCTTAACTTCTAGGTTCGGTATGTTACTAGGTGTATCACTGTAGCCAAATCACCAAATTTCAAAACAAACTTGGCAGTTACCAATCTTCCCCATTACTGAGTATTTTAGGCGTATATAGGCTTAACTTCTAGGTTCGGTATGTTGCTAGGTGTACCCCTATAGCTTTGCCACCAAGTTTTAATAAGACAATTAGAAATAAATAGTAGTTGTAAAAAAGATCCTTTAGTAAA